>NZ_JBJURI010000056.1:0-22399 GCF_046098255.1 Paenibacillus jiangxiensis | reverse complement strand
TTCGGTCCACCCCCTGAAAAAGTGACAGCACGCGAAAATCCCTTTCATTCAGGGTCTTGACATCGTACCGCTGCTCTAAAATTGTACAACATTATTTAGTTACTCTTGCTGTGGCATACCAGAATTATTCTTCTCCGAACTGATCCAGCCTCGTTCTCACTCTGGTACGCAGTTCCTCAAGCTCCTCCTGCAGTGCCCGGATGCTCCCGATTTTCCGTTCCATGAGCTCCAGCTGTTCATTAAGCGTCCGCTCCATGTCCGTGAGCATCCTGCGCCGCTCCTCCGGCTCCAAGTGATCTGTACGGCTGCGGTAGTCTTCCCGCTGGTCCTTCAGCAGCTCGGCGGTCTGGATATACCTCTGGAGCTCCTGAAGCGAAAAACCAAGCACCTCCTTGGCGCTGACGATTTTCTTAAGCAGATCGATATCCTCCTGCGTATACAGGCGTATATTGCCACTGCTCCGCTGCGGCGACGGGAGCAGGCCGATTTCTTCATAATAGCGGATGGTCCGCTTCGTCAATCCGCACTCCTTCGCCACTTCATCAATTTTGAACACACTCTCCCCTCCTTTATGTAATATTTTATATATAAATAATTCTATAACTATATAACGTTAACGTCAACGTAAACTTTAAAACTAAAAAATCCAGTCTGATGCCTTCGACTGCTCAATCACGTGAAAAAGCCCCAACGCCGGCAGCGTCAGAGCTTATCTTTTACCATCCTAATTATAGAATGTATGGAAATTCATACATGGATTCTTAGATGAAGAACGTGCGGGAGATGATAACCAACAGGATGAAGAGAACCAGAATCACGCCTGTGGAAGTAAAGGCACCACCGAAACCACCGCCGAAGCCTCCGCCGTAACCTACGCCTTTGCATGCGCTCATTTGCTCGACCTCCCTTCCAAAGCTGTTTGCCAAATTAGATCAAGAAGGCTCTGGTAATGATTACCAACAAAATGAAAAGTACCAGGATTGCACCAGTTGAAGTAAAGCCTCCTCCGAATCCCAAACCTCCGTAAGCACCCGACATGTCAATTCCTCCTCTCTTCCGTTTACATAGGCATCATATGCGTTTGGGTAGACAAACGTATGGGGCAAATAGCCCTGCTTGCCGCCTATTTTTTAAACGATAGACCAGATTGCATGTCCCTCTCCCAGACAGAACGAAGCTAACCGTCGTTTGCCAGCAGGCCATCGAACAGGAGCAGGCGGGTCTGTTCCGCCAAGTGGACAGGATCGTCCTTCCCAGGGAGCAGCTTGGTCAAGGTCAGCCGTTCAAGGATGCCGATCAGTGCCTCGGCCGCAGCACTGAGATCCACATCTCCGCGCAAATAGCCTGCCGCCCGCTCCAACGTCATCTTTTCTTTTAACATAACGGCCAGCCTGGCCTTGAAATGAACGGATTCCCTGGAATGAAAAAAGCCGATCTTCGTCAACGAGGGATTTGCGGATAAGAAGCGGAACCAGCCGACAAGGGCAGTCTGCACTTCATTTTTCACTTCATGCATCGCTTTACCGGGTTCAATCCTGCTGTTCTCCACCAATACGCTCAATTGTGATTGGAAATTGTCCATAAGCTCGGTGAAAATCGCATCCTTGCTTTCGAAATGCTGATAGAAAGCAGGCTGCGTCATGCCGGCACGGGCTGCAAGGGAGCTGATCTTCGTCTGGTAAAAGCCGTATAGGGCAAATTCCTCAGCTGCCGCATCAAGCAGGCGCTGCCGACTCTCTTTTCCGTTCGCGCCTTTTCTATGCAAGTGAGCTCTCTCCTTTTTTCAACAAATTCAACGTATTATACGGCGATTGGCAGCAGAGTTCAAGACAGCAAGCAGGGAAAGCAGCGCAATTACCTATTGCCAGAAAAAATCCCCGCCTGATGCGCTGCATCGACGGGGATCCATCCTCCTGCTCAGCGAAGCTCCTTCATAACCTCGCTGATAACTTCATAAGATCTTAAACGTTCTTTATGGTCGTAAATCATCGAATTAATAATGAGTTCGTCCGCGCCGGTTTCCGCTATAAAAGCCTCCAGCTGCTCGCGCACCTTCTGCGGACCGCCTTTCATGGTGGATTTCAGCTGCTTCTCCACGGCGGCTCGCTCATACTCAGTCCATTTTCCCTCCATGTCGGCAGGCGGCTGAACTTTCCCGGTTCTGCCCCGGATGATATTCAGGAACTGCTGCTGCATGGTCGTGCCCAGCCATTCGGCCTGCTCATCCGTATCCGCGGCCACCGCATTGACACCAACCATAACATAGGGCTCCTTGAACACATCGGACGGCCGGAAGCTGCTCCGGTAAGCCTGCAGAGCGCGCTGGGTATAGTCAGGCGAGAAGTGGCCGGCGAACGCAAACGGCAGCCCCTTCCTGCCTGCAAGCTGCGCGCTGAAGTCGCTGGAGCCGAGCAGCCAAATCGGAATATGCAACCCTTCGCCTGGAACCGCCCGGACCGGGGCATGATAAGAGGTGGTCGACGGGTCAAAATAAGCGCTCAGCTCATCCAGCAGTTCAGGAAAATCCTCCCCGCTGTCCAGCTCCCGGCGCAAGGCCAGCGTCGTTCTTCTGTCGCTCCCCGGTGCTCTGCCAAGGCCCAAATCGATGCGTCCCGGATAGAGCGACTCCAGCGTGCCGAACTGCTCGGCGATGACCAGCGGCGCATGGTTGGGCAGCATAATCCCACCGGAGCCGACCCGGATCGTGGATGTGCCACCTGCGATATGGCCGATTACAACGGATGTTGCAGAGCTGGCAATTCCGGGCATGTTGTGATGTTCAGCGACCCAATAGCGGTGATAGCCCCACTTTTCGGTATGCTGGGCCAGATCCAGGCTGTTGCGCAGCGCGTCCGCCGCTGTTCCGTCTTCTACGACGGGCGCCAGATCCAGTACGGATATTTTGACATTTTGCAGTGAATTTCCCTTAGGGGATCTATGTTCAGACATCGTTAAACCCTCCGTATCTGCTTTGGATTCAAAATGATTTTACAAAATTAAATCACTCGTATTATAGTATCCGTTTTTTCGCTTCATAACGCAAGGAGTAAGTTCCAACATCCTAAAAATAACACTCATTTACATGGGAAATGATGAATAAAAGTATATACGAATTTGATATACTCTAGTATACTCATAAGTGTCATAACTTTTTTTTCTTCTCCAGGTACATGCGTATCTGGAGTTTTTTTGCGTTCTGCTGCACGAAACGGAAAAAAGAGCTATCCTCGGCTAAAAGTCGAGGGATAGCTCTTTATTTGCATACGTTCCATGCGTGCCTTCTGTTCCATTTTTTAATACTCTACCATGCAGCCACCGTTCCGTCCGTACGCCACTCCGTTCCGCCGACCAGCACACCGCTGTCCTGATCACGCAAAATGATCTGTCCGCGTCCAAAACCACCGGGACCGCTCGCACGCTTGATCTGATGGCCTTTACGCATCAGGCTTTGGGCGAGATGCTCGGGGAATGACGGCTCGATCTCGATTGTCTTGCCCTCAATCCACTGCCAGCGCGGCGCATCCAGCGCAGCCTGCGGATTCAGCTGGAAATCCACAAGGTTCATGACCACCTGCATATGGCCCTGCGGCTGCATAAAACCGCCCATGACGCCAAATGGACCCAGGGCCTTGCCGTCCTTGGTAAGAAAACCAGGTATAATCGTATGGTACGTTTTTTTGCCCGGTTCCAGACGGTTATCATGGGATGGATCAAGTGAAAAGGAATGGCCGCGGTTCTGCAGGCCGATTCCCGTTCCAGGAATAACGATGCCCGACCCGAAGCCCATATAGTTGCTCTGTATATAGGAAATCATATTGCCTTCCCCGTCTGCAGCCGCCAGATAGACCGTTCCGCTGCGGGCAGGCTCGCCGGGCTCTGGCATTAGCGCTTCCTCACTAATCAGGGCCTGTCGTGTCTGGGCATATGCGGATGAAAGCAAATCCTCCACACTTACGCTCATCTTGTCGCGCTGGGTGATGTATTTAAGCCCGTCGGTGAATGCCAGCTTCATCGCTTCCATCTGCTTATGGTGCGTATCTACTGCATCGCGGGCGGAGAAATTATAACCGTTCAGAATGTGAAGGGCCAGCAGCGCAACCAGTCCCTGTCCGTTCGGCGGGATTTCCCACACATCGTAGCCCTTGTAGTTTACTGAAATCGGATCAACCCATTCGGGATCATAAGCCGCAAGGTCCTCCTTGCGCAGGAACCCGCCGTGCTCTCTGGAGAAAGCGTCGATTCGCTCTGCCAGTTCTCCCCGGTAGAACGATTCGGCACCCGTCTCCGCAATGCTGCGCAGTGTGGCGGCATGCCCCGGCGATTTCCAGATCTCCCCGACGCGCGGAGCCCGGCCTTCAGGGGCAAATGTGTCGAACCAACTTGCAAACTCCGGCCCGTTCAGCGATTCGGAGAACCGGCGGTATGCAACGCTCCAATAATGGCCCAATGTCGGCGAAATCGGGAAGCCATTTTCGGCATAATCAATGGCGGGCTGAAGAACCTCCGCCAACGGCAGTCTGCCGAACCGATCGGACAGGGCTTTCCATGCTGAAGGAGCTCCGGGCACCGTTACCGGCAGCCAGCCGTATGCAGGCATTTTCTCATGTCCCGCCGCCTTTACCGCCTCAATGGAAATGCCTTGAGGCGCGGGACCGCTTGCGTTCAGGCCGTGCATCCGGTCGTCCTTCGTCCATACGATGGCAAAGGCGTCTCCGCCGATCCCGTTCGAGGTTGGTTCAACGACCGTAAGACATGCGGCGGTTGCGATGGCTGCGTCTATAGCATTACCGCCCTTTTTCAGAATATCCAGGCCCGCCTGTGCGGCAAGCGGCTGGGAAGTAGCCACCATTCCGTTACGTGCATAAACGGCATTTCTTTGCGATGGATAAGGATAAGACAATGGATCGAACGGTGTCATAACATCCACTTCCAATCATAATATATTTAGGCTCAGAGCAGCGGACACACCTGTCCGCCGCCCCTCCCTCCTAGCATAAGGCTTATTCTGTCGTCCCGTACACCTGTTCCCGCACAAGGTCATCCGCGAAGATTTCCTCATAACGATGGCAGGATACCTGATGTCCCTCTCCAATCTCTCGCAGGACAGGCGCTTTGCTTTTGCATTCGTCCGTGGCATACTGGCAGCGCGGATGAAACGTACAGCCGGAAGGCGGATTGGCCGGGCTCGGCAAATCTCCCTTCAGCACAATCCGATTGCGCTTCAGCTTCGGATTCGCCTGCGGTACTGCAGACAGCAGCGCCTGGGTATAGGGATGGCCCGGCTGCGCAAACAGGCTGCGCTTGTCTCCGATTTCCACAATCCGGCCCAGATACATGACCGCCACCCTGTCGCACAGATGCTTTACAACAGACAGGTCATGGGAGATGAACAGCAGCGTAAGGTCAAAATCCTTCTTGAGATCCTTCAGCAAATTGAGTATTTGCGACTGGATGGATACGTCCAGCGCGGATACAGGCTCATCGGCAATAATCAGCTTCGGATTCAGCACCAGGGCCCGGGCAATGCCGATGCGCTGGCGTTGTCCGCCGGAGAAGTCATGCGGATGGCGGTCCAGATGCTCCTTCTTCAGGCCGACTACCTCGATGATCTCCTCGACCTTGGCCCGCCGCTCCTTCGCCGTTCCGATCCCGTGCACCTCAAGCGATTCCAACAGAATCTGCCGGATCGTCTTGCGCGGATTCAGGGACGCGAACGGGTCCTGGAATACCATCTGTATATCCCGGCGCGTTCTGCGCATCTCTTCCCGGTCCAGCTTGGCCAAATCTTTGCCTCCGAACAGCACCTCGCCCTCCGTCGGTTCGTTCAGCCGTAAAATGGTACGGCCGGTTGTCGATTTGCCGCAGCCGGATTCGCCCACAATGCCGACTGTTTCGCCGGGGTATACTTCCAAATCTATGCCGTCCACAGCCCGGACATGCCCGACCACTTTGCCGAAGGCTCCGGCATGGATGGGAAAATGCTGCTTGAGGCCTTTAACCTGCAGTAACGGTTCCATTTATTTCTTCACCTCCGCATAGAGCCAGCAGCGGCACTGCTGCTGCTCCAGCTTGAACAATGCCGGCTCACGCTCATGGCAGATCTGCATGGCATGACTGCAGCGCGGCGCGAAGCGGCAACCTTTGGGCATCTGATGCGCCAGAGGCACCGAGCCGGGAATCGTGTCCAGGTACTCTCGCTCGTCGCCAAGCTCAGGAATGGATTTCATCAGGCCGATCGTATACGGGTGTTTCGGCTCCTCGAAAAGTACATCAACCTCGGCTTCTTCCACCACCTGCCCCGCATACATAACAATCACCCTGTCGCACATTTCCGCAACGACGCCAAGATCGTGGGTTATCAGCATGATGGAGGTGCCTGTCTTCTCCTTGACTTCCTGCATCAGCTCAAGGATCTGCGCCTGGATGGTCACGTCCAGCGCCGTTGTCGGCTCATCCGCAATGATTAGCTCGGGATCGCAGGACATCGCCATGGCGATCATGACACGCTGCCGCATGCCCCCCGAGAGCTGATGCGGGTACTCGCCGTAAATTTCCTCCGGCCGCGGCATGCCCACCGCCTTCAGCATATCGATGGCGCGCTTCTTCGCTTCCGCTCTCGACACCCGCCGGTGCAGCAGCACAACCTCTTCGATCTGGCTCCCCACCGTGTGCAGGGGATTCAGTGAGGTCATCGGCTCCTGAAAGATCATGGCGATCTCGTTGCCGCGGATTTTCTGCATCTGTTTTTCGGAAATGCTCAGCAGATTTTTGTCTTTGAACAAAATTTGCCCTTCCGCCGAACCGTTCACTGACAGCAGGCGCATAATGGACAGACTGGTCACGCTTTTGCCGCAGCCGGACTCGCCCACCACTCCAAGCGTCTCTCCCTTGCGGATGGAGAAATCCACGCCGTCGACCACCGCAACTGGCCCATGATCGGTTTTGAAACGGGTTTTTAATTGCTGTACCTGCAATATCGCAGTCATCCGCGTTCCACTCCTTTCTATTTTCGCGCCCGGGGATCGAGATACTGCTGCAATCCGTCGCCCAGCAGATTAAAGCCGAGCACCACGACGAAAATGGCAAGCCCCGGATAATACGTGGCATAAGGAGCTACGGACAGCAGGCTCTGCGCCTGGTTCAGCATGCTGCCCCAGGACGGCGTCGGCGGCTGTACGCCCAGGCCGAGATACGAAAGCGAGGCCTCAGCCAGGATGCCCGTCGCCATCGTTAGCGTCGCCTGGATGATGATGGGGCCCATCGCATTGGGCAAAATATGACCGAAAATAATGCGCATATCTTTGACGCCAACCGATTTGGCCGCATGAATATATTCCATATTGCGCAGCATCAGCACCTGGCCGCGAGTGATCCGGACAAAGGAAGGAGCAAAACCGATCCCGATCGCCAGCATCGCATTGCCGAAGCCGCTCCCAAGCACCGCCGAGATAGCCAGAGCCAGAATCAGGAACGGGAACGCCTGCAGCGAATCCACCACCCGCATGACGACCCACTCGTCCCAGAAGCCCCGGTAATACCCGGTGAACAGGCCGATCGGCACTCCAATCACCACGGCGATACCGACGGAGATCAAGGCTGCCTTGATAGACACCTGGGCCCCGTATACGACGCGCGAGAAGATATCCCTGCCAAGGTCATCTGTGCCGAACAGATGGCCGCTGCCCGGCTCCTGCAAAATCGCGTTATAGTCCTGCAAATTAGGATCATAAGGAGCGATCAGGGGCGCAAACGCCGCGACCAGCACCAGCAGCGCAATAATCAGCGCGCCGAGCACGCCGAGACCGGAGCGCATAAATTTCCGCAAATTTTTCATAAGTTTACGCCCCCTTCCCTGACTTGATCCGCGGATCAATTACGGCATACAGAAGGTCCACGCACAGGTTTACGACGACGACCAGCAGAGCGGATACGAGAATCGCCCCCTGCACTGTCACATAATCCCGCTTGAATACGGACTCTACAATCAGACGCCCAAAGCCGGGAATGGAGAAGATCGATTCAGTTATGACCAGTCCCCCGAGCAAACCCGCAATCAGCAGACCCGAAGTCGTCACGACCGGGATCAGCGCATTGCGCAGCACATGCTTGAAGACGGTCATCCATTCATTTAATCCCTTCGCCTTCGCCGTACGAACAAAGTCCATATGGATGACCTCCAGCAGCGAAGAGCGCAGCATGCGCATGAGGACCGCCGATTCCCGCAGCCCTGTGGCGACACACGGCAAAATCATGGCCATCAGATTCGCCTTCGGGTCCTCTGTGAAGGGAACATAACCCGAGGAAGGAAGCCAGTTATTTTCGACCGTAAAATAAATAATCAGCATCATGGCAAGCCAGAAGCTCGGAATACTCATGCCGCCGAGCGCAGCGAATGAACTCGTATAATCGAGCCACGTATTGCGCCGCACGGCTGCCAGAATCCCGGCAGGAACGGCTATAAGCAGCGCAAAAAGGAAGGTGCCTGTCGTCAGCTCCACCGTGGCGGGCAGACGTTCCATAATTAATTGGCTAACAGGCACATGATCAGTGATGGAGGTTCCCAGATCACCGGTGGCAACCTTGCCGAGCCAGTTGAAATACTGCGTGACAATCGGCTGATCCAGGCCAAGCTCCGAACGCAGCGCCTGCAGCGCTTCCGGCGACGCTTCCTGTCCAAGAATGACCCGGGCGGGATCGCCCGGGATCATATGAATCAGGGAGAATGTCATGACCGAGACCAGAAAAAGGATCGGGATCGCCAGCAAGAAGCGTTTTACGACATACATCATGAGCTCTCTCTCCCTGCCTGGTGTAGGATGTTACTGCTTGTCCAGCTTGGCTGTGCGAATGATGCCGTCAGGCACATACTCAAAGCCCGCCACCTTTTTGGAAAGGCCGAACTTGGTGTAGTTGTGATAGATGTATACATAACCCGCATTCTCATGCAGCAGGCCCATTGCCTTGTCGTACAGCTCTTTGCGCTTCGCCTCATCAAGTTCAACCCGGGCTTGATTCAGGGCATCATCCAGTTCAGGCACGGAGATACGGGAGCTGTTGTTCGGCATGCCTGTCACGACGAAATCATACAAATTCTGATCCGGGTCCGGACGTCCCGACCACCCGAGCTGCAGAGCTTCAAAGTTGCCGCTGTCGCTGTTCTCCAGCATCGTGCCGTATTCGACCTTTTCCAGCTCTACATTGATTTTGTACTGCTTCAGCATATTTTGAATGACCGCGCCGAACTGTTCGTTGACCGGATCGGTGGAGATTTGCATTTTGAAGGCGAAGCCGTCCGGCTTCCCACCCTTGTTCAGCAGCTCCTGAATTGCAGCCGCCTCCGGAACTGGGGCCTTGTCCGAATCGCCATTGGCGAAGTTGCCCGGAGAGAATGGAGACCAGGCCGGGGAGCTGTAACCGTCAAAGAGCACTTTAACGACCGCATCGCGGTCAATCGCCCGGTCAATCGCCTGCCTTAAATATGGGTTCGACAACACACCGGAGGTGGTGTTCAAGTAGATGCCCTGATACCCCATATTGGCTTCCGTAACCGCCGTCAGGTTGGCATCCTTCTCAACCGCAGGTATTTCCTTCACGGGGATATCGTCAATGATGTCCACCATGCCTGAACGGAGATTTTGCACGGCAGCGCTGGTATTGGTGAATACCTTGTAGGTGACCTTATCCAGCTTCGGTTCTCCGTTCCAGTAGTTCGGATTTTTGGCCAGGGTGACATGATCCCCGCTTACCCGTTCCACAAAGGAAAATGGCCCGGTGCCCACCGGATTATTGATATAATCCTTCCCGAACTTTTCGGCCGCCGCAGGAGATACCATCATGCCGGCCCGGTCGGTGAGAACGGACAGGAACGGCGAGAACGGCTCCTTCAGCTTGATTACGACGGTTGAAGCATCAGGCGTTTCAATACTGTCAATGGATTTCAGCTCAGCAATACGCTTGGAGTCTTCCTGCATATAACGTTCCAGGTTGAATTTGACCGCTTCCGCATTAAATTCACTTCCATCCTGAAAAGTTACACCGCTTTGAAGTGTAAAAGTATAAGTGAGACCATCTTCCGAGATTGTGTGCTCTTTTACCAGCATCGGCACGATTTTACCGTCCGGGGCGATGTCGAACAGCTTGTCATAAATACTGTTTTGAACCTGGCGGTCATACAACGAGGAGGATACCTTCGGATCCAGGCTTGGCGGATCGGCCTTCAAGCCAATGGTAAGGACTTTTGTCTGTGCACTGCTCCCCGTATCCGTCGGCGTTTCGGATGCCGTTTGTCCTCCTCCGCAGCCTGCAATCGCAAGCGTGCTGCCCAGGACGGTCAAGGTTAACATCTTTTGCATCTTCCCAAATAACATTTTCTTCCTCTCCCCTTTTTTAAAAATTGGCAGCGGCTGCAGCCGCCTTACTGGACTGGACGCCGCGGCCCTGCAGCATACCGATGTATGAATCCAGCCTTGCGGCGGTTCAACGAATGAATTTCAGTTTGGATTTGATCACCTTAAGCTCCACAATCACGTTTGTCTTGGTGATGCCCTTCACTCTGTTCAGCTTTTTCATCATAAAATCGGAAAACTCATCCGAGTCCCTGGAGAACACCTGCAGCATCAGCTGGTACTCGCCCGATACCAGGATGACCAGTCTGACCTCAGGCATCTCCTGCAATGCTTCGATAACAGCCTCCAGCTCCGAATCGGCAACGGAGACAAAAACGATTGTCTCCAATCTGATTCCCGCTTTCACTGGATTTACAATCCCGACCAGACTAAGAATGCCCTCGTCCTGCATCTGCTGCACGCGCATACGTACCGTTTTCTCTGTTACGCCAAGCTCCTTGGCGATCTGTGTAAACGGGATACGGGCATTTTCCTGCAGAAAATGCACAATCCCCCGGTCAAGCTCATCAAGTCCCGAGTAATGGGAACGCTGAACTTCTCCATCCATGTCAATCATCTACTTCCGTCCCCTCAAACAGGTTTGTGTCCTAATTACGTAAACAAATATATTGTCCTATTCCTAAATTCATACCATCTGACCTTCAATTAGTACGAATTTGGTTTTTCACATAATAATCCAGCATCCCGGCTGAATCAATGTTTTCCGACAGAATATTTGACAACTTTTCATACACAATTTTTTATCAGTGTCATTAATCATTTGATTCATGAGGCTGCAGCCGTTGTCCCGACAAGGCTGGAAGTGCTTCCATAAAATACGAAAAACTGACATCAATATTATTAATTGATGTCAGCTTAGTATTACATGCTCTCCTCCATACAAACAAAGGAGCTGCAGCAGATAAAAACCCGCCGCAGCTCCTCGATGCAGTTAAATGCAAAAAACGTTCACACCTTCTGGGTGCGTAGTCCTGGTGTTTGGCATAAACATTTCGTGCTTATGCATTTTATACTTTGCATATAAAGTTGTCAATATGTCCGTTATTTAAATTCAATGGACTTGTTCATCTCATCCCAGACGTCCTGACCAATCAGCCCCAGCCTCCAGACGGCAATGCCCTTCAGGTCATAGCGCTTGGCCAGTCCGATCTTCGTATTGACCGACTGCTTGTTCTCGCTCGCCACGGAAATGCCGAGTACCAGCTTCTCCTTCCCGGTCTCCTTCAGCGCCAGACGTATCGCCTCATCCACTTTATCAGCAGGCTCCGGGCTCTTCTCGTCTCCATAAGCATAAGCCATAATAATGAGTTCATCGGCGAGCTTGCCCAAAGTGCCGTAATCATAGCCTGAATAAGCGCTGTTCAGCGGATGAAGAATGACCGTCAGCTTCAAGCCAGCTTGATGGGCGCGGGATGCCAGATTTTTGATAAATGCGTTGTAATCGGTTCGCGCCTTCGCTTTATCCCCGCTCCAGCCCAATCCTTCCAGGTCCAGCGCGATTCCCTTAAAGCCGTTTTCCGTTGCCGTATTCACGATTTGTGTCAAAGTCTGCTCCTGCAGCTGCTTGTCTTCCAGGTTTTTCGTCAGCTCCAGATTGCCGTCGACCGAATATACCATTAAATAAGGTGCGGTCCCCTGAGCAGTGGTATTCTGAATGATCGATTCAGGTGTGACGTCTCCGGCTGCCTGCGGCCAGCCGTATTCCTTGGCCCCTGTCGTGAAAACACCGTCCGTCCCGATGCGGCTCCAGCCGAAAGCAACGGAATCAAATTCAGGCACCCGATTAATTTCGCTGTAGGAAGACAGCGCATAGAAGCCGACGGTGTACATGTCCTCCTTGGGGGACATAATCGACACCGTTTTTGTCCCCTGGTTCCATGATACGTCAGCACCGAACTGCTGGCTGAAAAAGCTGAGCGGAATCATCGTTGTGCCCCGGATCGTCTGCGGGGCTACCGGCAGCTGGACATTTTGCCCCCCGGCCTGAGCTGTCGTGCTTCCCATGGTGAGCACAACCTGCTGTGTTCCTTCCTCTCCCTGCTTTACAGCCGTAATCGTCTGCGCGGCCTGGTTCCATACGACTTTAATGCCGAGCGCTTCCGAGATCGCACGGAAGGGAACCATAGTCGTGCCTTTCATGACCTGTGGCTCCACCGGAAAAGGAAGCGGGTAACCATCAAGTGTAATGCCTACTCCGCCTGCCGCCTCCGCACTTCCCGCCAGCGTGCCGGTCCCCCCGAGCCCCAGCAGCAGGGTGGAGCATAAAACCCATTTGTGCATCTGTTTCATGGACATTCTCCCTGTTTTTAATTTGGAAGGGAACCCCCTCTCTATTACTCTAGCAAAAAAGGATAGATTTGCCACCCCCCAACTTCCTTCAAATTTCGCCTCGCAGTAACACCCTGCTTGTGGCTAACGGAAGACGTTCTCCGACCCTCGTTCGGGATTTTCACTTTATAGATGACGCCGCCCATGCTGGGCGTACAAAAAAGAAGCAGACCGGATATAAATCCGACCTGCCTCTTTCTGTCTACATTCTAGAATTAACGGAATAAAAATTAATGACACCAATTGCTGCAAGTACCACAAAGACTCCCAAAATAATCCACAATATTTTATTCTTCATTTTCACGCGTCACGCCTTTAATTTTACTCAGTATAAACATAGCCTCCTGTCTTTCCACTTTTATCACCTTCTACTCCTAAGTATACATTACCCAACTGAACCCCACCAACGCAGCGAATAACGAACAAGCCGTTTTGCAATTCGAGTATGAGAAAGGAGCAGACCAACGAACCCCAAACCGGAATGAGCGGTTAGCCATTCGACGGACTGATACAAATAAAAACGAACAGGATTCATATTTCCATCTCTAAAAATTGGTTATCCGCCCATATTGGGCAGGGCCGGTATCACGGTTATGGGCTGATGAATAGGCTGAATTATCCACTCACCGGGAGGTTACAGGAATGACAATGGAGGATTACAATCAGTATCCATATAACGTCTATAGTGTTAATAGTGCCGATACCGTCGGACAGCAGCAACCGGTGTATCCGGTGCCGTATTATACCGTTCATTATCCGGGGCTGGTTCCCCGTTATTTGCCTTATTACGGAGGACAATGGGGAGGTGGCGGCATCGGCGTTCAGGCCGGAGGTTATTTAGGTGGCCACAGTGCAGGTGCCGGAGCCGGGATGAATCTCGGCTGGAAAGGCGCCGGTGTGCATACGGGAGGACACATCGGAGAACATCAGGGCGGGCTGCAAACAGGCGTTCATTGGGGCGGAGAGCACGGAACTGGCGTTCATGCGGGCGGACACTGGAACGATCACAGCTTCGGTTCGGCCCCCGCAGGGCAATGGACGGCTCCTGCCGCAGCGTCTCCGGCAAACGACAATGCCAATCCGCAGTGGGGACCTGACGGTGCGGGCGTTCATGCTGGAGGACATATCGGTGGACTCACCACCGGAGCAGGGGCGGGGGCCTATTGGGGCGGACACGGCGCCGGCGTTCAGGCAGGCGGGCATATTGGCCCGCTCGCTGCGGAGGTCGATGCAGGCGCAAAGCTCAACAAACAGGGCATTGAGCTTGCAGCTGGCGGGCATATCGGCGGCAAGGAGAATGAAACCGTCTCCGAAGCCAAAGAAAATGGCCACGGTGTCGGCATGAAGGTTGGGGGACACATCGGCAAGAAAGGTGCGGGTATCCAGGCCGGCGGGCATATCGGCAAAGTCGGAGGCGATATCCAGACTGGCATCAAGTGGAGGCTGTAAGCAAACCAAAACAAAGCGGCAGCCTTGCAGGACGAAGATTCGCGCCTCAAGTCTGCCGCCGTCTAATCCACCGCAAAAGGGGCGTACAACGAATCCCCCGGAATACGTCCCGCCAATTGGCGATAAGCCTCAATCATCTGCTCCAGCCTATCATGATGCTCCTTCCACACCGGCGGCAACAGCTCCGCAGGCAGCATCGGGTCCAGCAGGAACAAATCGCTGACCGCCTCCCCGAGGGACAGGTACAGCAGAAACAACTCCAGCGGGGTGTCCTCCTGCCCTCCTGCCCGCTGCAGGAGCGGCTCGAACTCGGTCTTGTACCACCGCCATTTATCCTGGTACAGGGCTTCCACCTTTTCAAGCTGCCATATTTTCTCCGCAAGCGGAGGTGTTATGCTGCCAATTTCCATCCTGCCGCTAACGAAGGTTACGCAACCGGACAAGCCCAGACTGTCGACCAGACTGTTCACTTCATCGACATTGCTCCACGGGTTAATATACACCCCGTTATACAGCATGCCGAAGCCAAACTGGATCAAACCGGCGCGCAAGGCGTCTCTTTTTCTGCGCTGCACCTCCGGTACACCCGCCATTACAACATGCCAGCACCCGTCCCATGCTTCCCTAACCCGCAGCGGTTTGCTGTTGATAGAGGCCAGGAAGGACCGCCCCATGTCTGTAATCTGATATGCGGATCGCTTAGGGGAGATGACATAGCCCCCTTTTTTCAAACGGGACAGGGAGTTGCGAATGTATGTAGGGGCATAACCCCGTTTTTCATAAATCCGCAGCAATTCCTGAATATTCATTTTCCCCGTACGGGACATTAAGAACAGCATTTGCTTTTCAACCGATAACAAAAGATGACCCCCTGCTTGACTCGGAAATAGCTAGAATATATCATAATTATGTACGACCGTATATTTATATGATATATTTTTTAGACTGGAAAACCATCACAGGAATGACCCGACACTATAGCCGAATATTGATTCTATTATGTAGAAGGAGTGAACAGCTATGCAAATCATTTATCACGGACATTCTTCCATTCAAATCGGGACAAGCGGTAAATCCCTCGTGATCGATCCTTTTCTGAGCGGCAACGAGCTGGCGGTGACCAAACCGGAAGACATCAAAACCGACGCCATTCTGCTGACCCATGCCCACATGGACCACATCCTGGACGCGGAGCCGGTCGCCAAGGCGAATAACGGCATTCCGGTCATTGCCAACGTCGAGCTGGCCACCTACATGTCCTGGAAAGGCTTGAACACGGTCGGCATGAACATGGGCGGTACCTATGACCTGGGCTTTGCCACCGCCAAAATGATTCAGGCATTTCACACCTCCGGTATCGTGGACGAGGAAAGAAAGACAATTATTTACGGCGGCGAGCCGGGCGGTTACATTGTTCAGGCAGAAGGTAAAACGATTCTGCACGCAGGCGACACCAGCCTCTTCAGCGATATGAAAATGTTCGGCGAACGCTATTCGATCGACGTCGCGCTGATCCCGATCGGCGGTCATTATACGATGGGGCCTGAGGATGCCCTGCAGGCAGCCGAGTGGTATAATGCCAAGCTGATCATTCCGGTGCACTACAATTCGTTCCCGATCATCAAGCAGGACGCCGAAGCCTTTGTCGCCCAGCTTGAAGCCAAAGGGCTGAAGGGCAAGGTGCTGGCGCCTGGCGAATCCGTTGAAATCTGATTTATCAGACGAGCCGGTCTTCGATGGCTGAACGGGCCGCCTTGGTCATGCCTTTGAGGACAAGCTCATAGGAATGGTCAATCATGGCATACAGCTCGGACTGCGGTATGGACCCGTCAACTGTAACCGTATTCCAATGCTGCTTGTTCAGATGGTATCCGGGGCGGATCGCCTTGTTTTGTTCTCTCAGATTTTCGGCGATGACGGGATCGCATTTCAGGGAAATGGACGGCATGCCGTCTTCTTCAACGAGCAGGGCGAACATTTTGCCCCCTACCTTGAATACCTGCGCGGACGGGCCGAACGGATAGGTCGAGACCGCTCCCTTTTTCCTCAGGCAGTAAGACTCCAGCTTCTTGTACATACACTGCCTCCTTTTAGAGGTTGTTCTTCTCGGTGCTGAAAACCTGACTTTTTGAACACGCACTTTTATGTATTGGCTGTATTCTAACGTTAATAGTACACAAAAAAACGCCGGATTCCTATCTCCGGCGTTTTTGGTGCTGCTATAGGGTGCAAAGCTTATTTTACAACCTTCACGCGTTCTTCAATCGGGTTGAATTCCTTGTCTCCCGGCTGGGCAACAGGTTTGCCAAACGGCATTTGGGCAATCAGTCTCCAGCTTTCAGGAATGCTCCATTCATGCTTCACTTTCTCATCAATCAGCGGGTTGTAGTGCTGCAGCGAAGCGCCAAGCCCTTCCTGTTCAAGCGCTGTCCAGACCACCAGCTGAAGCATGCCGTTCGATTGGTTGGACCATACCGGGAAGTTGTCGGCATAAGATGGGAAGCTTTGCTGCAGCCCAGCTACAACATCATTATCTTCAAAGAAGAGCACCGTGCCGTATCCGCTGCGGAAAGCGGCCATTTTCTCTGCAGTGGAAGCGAATGCCGCCTCATCACCTACAACTTCACGCAGAATATCTTCTGTAATATTCCACAGTTTGTCATGCTGTTCACCGAGCAGTACGACAGCGCGGGCGCTTTGGGAGTTGAAGGAAGAAGGAGTGTATTTAACAGCCTCTTCCACGATCTCCTGAATACGTGCGTCCGAGATGACGGATTCCTTGCTGATTCCGTAATAAGAGCGTCTTTCTTTAATCGCAGTGAAAAAATCTTTACTCATGGTGTTCCCTCCTGTAATTAATATTTTATAGTCACTTCCTTTTTATCATACCAACATTTTATTTTAATATCAAGCTACTTTACTTAGAGTTATGTTAAATTCATCTGGATTTCTTGCCTGTTTAGTTTGTATTAATCCTGCTCCCCCTGCTTTTCAATGGTCAGCCCCTGTACATGCTTGCGCTTCATGAGCTTCCGTTTCTTGCGGTTATCTTTTGAGTCAAGCACGATATCCAGGTCATAGTCGGCCGGATATAATTCTTTACCCTCAATATGCAGGCGCAGCCGCTTTTTGTGGATTTTCATTTTATGCTTGCGGATCAGGACGCCGATATTTCCCCTGCTATCCTCCGTCTCGCACACAATGCCGCTCTGATTCAAATACGGAATCGTGACTCTGTCTCCCAATTGGAATACATATAAGTCATTTGTGCGACTTTCCTCGGACGACCCACTTTCCACTGTTGGATCACCAGCATCGCTCGTGATGACCTCCACGGGTGGTGACTCCTTTTTCACCGTCTGGTCAAAAGTATGATCAGCTTCTACCGTTTCTGGTGTTTCTTCTGTATCTGCCTTTTCTATATCAGGTACAGCGTTAGGGACAGTTTGATCTGCATCAACCGGTTGTGTGGCTCCTTCCTGTGTTATTTCCCGCGAACGCTGAATGAGCCGCTCCGGAATGCCCAGCTTCAGGGCAATCTGGAAGGCGTAGCTCTGCCCCGCTTCTCCGATGTGCAGACGATACAGTGGCTGCAGCGTCTGCGGATCAAACTCCATGCGCGCGTTCTCAAAGCCCGGCGCAGACGCGGCAAAGCTCTTGATTTCGTTATAATGGGTTGTTGCGATAACAGCCGCCCCTCTCCGGTGCAGTTCCTCGAGAATTGCGATGGAGAGGGCGACGCCTTCACCCGGGTCTGTGCCAGAAGCCATTTCGTCGATCAGCACCAGCGTCCGGTTATCAGCGTTCTGCAATATTTCGATCACGTTCCGGATATGCGCCGAGAAGGTGCTGAGCGCATGCTCAATGCTTTGGCCGTCGCCGATATCCACCGCCACATGGTGGAACACGGCGAACATGCTGCCTTCGCGGACCGGGACAAGCAGGCCGGACTGCACCATGACTGTTAATAATCCGACTGTCTTGAGGGCCAGGGTTTTGCCGCCGGTGTTCGGACCGGTAACGATCAGCGAGGTATATCCCCTGCCAAGGGCGAAGTTCAAGGGCACCATGGATCTGCCCATGAACGGATGCCTTGCTTCAACCAGTTGTATCACTCCCTGCTCGTTCAGCTCCACATTGCTGCCATCCATAGAAGCCGCATATTTCGCTTTGGCGAACAGGAAATCGTACATCCCTACCGTTTCAGCATTAATGTGAATCCATTGGGCATGCTCTTCCACCAATGATGTAAGCTCACTTAGAATTTTCATCTCCTCCCGCGCTTCTTCCGCCTGCAGGGCGGATAGGTCGTATTGCAAAGTCCTGATATCCTCGGGCTCAATATACACGGTCTGTCCGCTGGCCGATTCATCGAGCACGATGCCTTTGACCTGCTTGCGGTGCTCCTTCTTGACCGGTAATACATATCTACCGCCGCGTGTACTCAGAACATGCTCCTGCAAAATACTGCGGTGTTTGCTCATAAGGGTGTTCAGCCTGCCCTTGCGGCGTTCCTCAATGACGGTTATTTTTTTTCGGATTCTGGACAGCTCCTTACTGGCCGAATCGATGATGCGCCCGCTGCGGATGCTGCTGTCGATGGCCGACCGAACCTTCTCCAGCTCATACATCGAAGCCGCATAAGAACTGACAAACGGCGCCGCTTCACGCTTGGCTTTCATGTACCTGATCAGTTGCGAGCAGCTTGTAAGAAATTGATGGATCTGCGCAAACTCCTGCTCGCTGAACACATACCCTGTGCCCAGCAGGCCCAAAATATGCTCCATCCCCTCCATGGAAGGCACCGGCACACTGGCTCCATGCTGTAAAAGCGCTTTGGCTTCCGCCGTTTCATCCAATGTTTTGCGGATCAGCTTTCCCTTCGTCATGGGCGCCAGCCGCGCCACCTGCTGCTTGCCCAGATAAGACACGGCGTACCGCTCCAGCTCTTCCTTTACTCTTCCGTATTCCAGACGCTGTAAGTCCTGTTTGTTCATTTTTGGATTCTCCCTTGTAAATAAAATTGGCAACAAAAAAAGACGAAGAATGAGCAAGCTCATTCTCCGCCGCAAAAGAAGGATAGGCTGAATAGACGGTCCTCCCGTCATTCCAATTCCGCCAAAGGTGCCGAAAAACAAAAAAACCGCGCTGAACTCAGCACGGATAAGGGCACAATGGCAGACCTATTCCAAAGGCATCGTATGATATCCGCTGTTCTTAACTAATTCCAAGGCTGTTTGATGGCATTACAAAGAAACACCGCTCCCGCAGCAATTTTTTCAGCAATACGCCAAACATCCTTACGTATGGAATTTGATTAGTTAAGAACACTCACCGACATCAAAATCTCTCCTTTGATAAAAGGTACCTACAATATAGCTGAAGGTGGAAGCCATTGTCAACAACTGCCGCTCCGGCTATCCCCCGCCTTATATCCAATAGGTGTCGCACTTCATATTACAATCTGTCCTTACTTGTTTTTTCAATAGGAAAATAAAGATATAAATCTCCATTTGTTTCGGACGGATTGTAGTATTCATGCACTGCCCCAACGATTGAATAGTTAGTATTAGGTATGAATTCGTTAATCATATAATTGAACTTTTCCTGGTATGTGTTTTGGTTGCACTTCATTACTGCGAATTTGTAAGAGGGAATGACCCATTTAGTCCACCCAGTCGGAGCTACTGAGTCATCATATACTTCACACCCAGCTAAATACTTGCCTTGATCTGTCCAACGTTTGAAGTTCTCAGATAAGTCACTCATCGCCCCCCATATCCCAACGATATTACCTTCCGCATCAGTCTTTGCTAATGAACGAATCTCTTCAAAGTTAGTATTTGCTTCTTGCCAAAGGGCCGGAATCCAACTTTGACTTTCGGATGCAAAACCCTGTCCTAATTTTCCGACAACTGTAAATGATCGCTTCTCTTCGAAGTATACGGACATTTTACACGCTCCTGACTATTAGGTTTAAACTGATTTGCAGTATTTTCGTATTGTTTACTGCTCCTGTGCTGTAATGATAATCATGTTATAGTATTGTTACGAAAAGGGGCGTGATGGATTTGGAGCAGATGTTAAATTGAATTTTACAAGAAACGAAGTCCATAAAAAGTGATATTCAACAGTTGGA
Source organism: Paenibacillus jiangxiensis (assembly GCF_046098255.1). Classification (NCBI taxonomy): domain Bacteria; kingdom Bacillati; phylum Bacillota; class Bacilli; order Caryophanales; family Paenibacillaceae; genus Paenibacillus; species Paenibacillus jiangxiensis. Next base: position 2,077 of record NZ_JBJURI010000056.1, on the reverse strand, counting down.
TCAGAATCAAAAACAGATGTCGCTCCAAATCGATAACATTTTACAATCTGTTTTACGTATTGACGAGAGTCAGCCTAAAGACATTTCCGCACTTTTTGACCGAATTCATGATAATATTCTTGATAAAGATTCTGAAATCGCGGCTTTGAATAAGCGTGTATTCCACTTAGAATCGGACTTTGAAAAATTTAGTAAACAGGACAAAACCACTTCGTTTACTACAAAAAGTTTATAACAAAAATAGCCCTAACTTATCATGTCGGGGCTAGTTGTCATTTATATATGTCTCCTCTTGGTAATATACGTACTACAAATATGATCAACTCATTACTAATGATTTCATAAATGATTCTATAACTTCCTACCCGCAATCTATAGATGTCTTTTTCTGAGCCATTCATTTTCTTTGTATTAGGGTGAGAATATGGATCCTCACTCAGATCTTCAAGCGCACTCAAGATTCTTTTTATCATGGTTTTGTCAAGCTTTCCGATAGCCTTCTCAGCGTCACTCGAAAAAATAAGCCTATATCTCGAGCTCACGCTTCAAATCCTCCAGCGATTTTGTTTGTCCGCTCTGAAACTCTAATCTGCCCTTGTCAATTGCGTCTAGATCGCTGGCCGTTAAATATTCATCATCTTCATCCAATTGCTTATCAAGTAGCCACGATAAAAAGCTCTTGGCCACAACTTTGTTCTTATCATTTAAGTGATCTATAATTTGTTCAAATTCATTATTCGGGACACTCATGAAATGTACCTCCTTCACCATCTTCAATCTTATTATACGCCAATACATTATGATGCTCCAGAAGTTTGATTTTTATATAACTTCCTCGAAGTTTTAACTTAAAATGTACTTGCGCCGATTTCTTATAACGTTTCTGTATTCAAGACGTCCAAACTAAGTCGGGATGTGTCTGCTGAAATGCCTCCTCAAAATCTAACCCGCAGACCAAGTTCCGCAAAGAGTCCCTGCTTGAATATGATGTTTTATGATGGAAATGCTTCTTCGAGATTGCTTGCTAACCTGTTTTTATCATTCCATTATGCATTTTATTTTTGATTCATCTTTTCTGATGTGTTATCATATACTTAAATAAAGACCAAGTGCGGTCAACACTTGGTCAGTACAATTGGCTTGGATGGTTTATCCCTTCTTAAGTCATCGGAATAAAAACCCACCTTCGGCGGTCAACCATTGGGTGGGTTTTTTACTTTCTCTTGTTGTTATTGATGTACGTTAAAAGTGCAAGAATGAATGATCCAAATAATAACATCAGCGTCATCGCATCTTTCACTTCCATGGTTTCACCTCCTTTCGAAGGGAAACCATACCCACCCAAGATTCAATTGTATCCATATTTTACCTGTGTTTACGCCCGCGTACAAGTGTTCTCATCTGTTTTCTTTTATTTTTTCTATCTTTGATCCAGACCTGTATTTCTATCATATAACGTGTTTATAATCACGACGCGACCCAGCACTAGATAACTCTTATCTTAGGCTGGGTCGTATGTTGTCTGGGCCATGATTAAACATCTGACAACCAAGGGGCGAAAGCCTCACAGCGTGAATACATTGTTATCCGATGCTGGTATCTTTTCGGACTCTCCCACAAAATCCACTTGAACATGGTTATTTAAAGTGGTATTTCGAAAATTCAGTCCATCCAACAAACCCTGTCTATAGATTATTTCGTTTGCAAACGTCGCCTGATAATTCGCTTTATCTTCGAAATCAAATAACAATTCTCGGCATGAATCCGGGATGCTCTTCAACATTTCCTCGAACGAACACCTTTTACTATTCACAAGCCTTCTGTAGTATAAATTTTTCATTAAAATCACTTGTCCAATTTCTTCAGTTCTTTTCCCAACAAAATAATCAAAATAATGCTCTAATTCTTGAAGCAGTGAATGTTCCCACCGCCTGAAGAGGCGGGGGCTTCTTGTTTCGACGATCGCTGCCTTTCTGTAGGAAAGGTCTGACTGGATCTCCACAAGCGTTCGATGCGGCACGCATCCCGTTCGGGGCAAACCCTCCCTACGGTATTCGGTCCATCACGCTACGATGTT
>NZ_JBJURI010000055.1:0-25363 GCF_046098255.1 Paenibacillus jiangxiensis | reverse complement strand
GGTGCAGCAGGACGAACCGCGTCAGTCTGCATTGAATAAAGAGGCAGCCCCGGTTATCTGTGATGACTTAGGGGACTGCCTCTTATACTAAATCCGAACTGTCTTCTATGAATGTACCTCGATGGACGGTTTTCTTATAACGCGCCATAACGGGTTTAAAATGCTTACTGAGCTTGAAGGAAAACATTTTTAAATAGGTCTATAAAAAATTGCTTGAAATCAAGAGATGATCAAATTACAATGAACAAAACGGAAATCATTTACACATATTGTGCTAATCTTCCAACACTCCTTGCATCCTGTCAGGCCCTGTGAAGGCGGAAACCATTAAGTTCTACCCGCTTCGGCCACTTCTTGTGTTCGCACCCGGTCCAGCCATGGTCGGAAGCCGTCGAATTTCAAGCTTGCAAGCAGGAGGAGGAACGTTATGCATGTTGCGCTCGTAAGCATGCCCTTTGCCTCGGCCTATCGGCCGTCGATCGGGCTTGGTCTGCTCCAGTCCGGACTGCGCAGCCGTGGTATTGACTGTGATACCTTGTACCTGAATCTAAAGTTCGCAGCTCTGATCGGCTTGGAGGAGTATGACTGCTTTGCCGAAAACTCAACTTACCCGACCAACGCGCTGGCGGGGGATTGGATTTTCTCACAATCGTTATTTGATGGGGAAGATACGTTTGAGCAATATAAGGAGTATCTTATAACAACGTATTCCCGATTCAGAAGGAATTCCTCCAATAAAGGACAGGCTTTTCAGCGCCTGCTGGATGTGCGCGCCAAGGTAAACTCTTTTCTGGAGAGCTGCCTGGCCGAATACAACTGGACCCGCTACGATGTCATCGGTTTTACTACTGTATTTGAGCAAAATACAGCCTCCCTAAGCATGGCTAAACTTTTGAAGTCCCGTTTTCCCGACAAATTGATTATCTTCGGCGGCTCCAATGTTGAGAGCCCGATGGGACTTGGGACACTTCGCAACTTCAGCTTCATTGACGCGGTATGCTCGGGTGAGGGAGACCAATCCTTTATTTCCTTCATCGAACGTCTCCGGGATACCGGTGATCCGGCGGCTAGCGCCGGTCCTGGCATTATCCTTCGTTCTGCGCTTGATGGACAAAATTCGGAGCAGACAGCTTCTTCTCCGCCTATTCATGACATGAACTCTCTCCCTTATCCGGATTACGATGATTATTTTGCACAATTTGACGGGCTTGGCCTGCCGGATCATAAGACCAGACGCCGTTTTCTCTTTGAATCCTCCAGGGGCTGCTGGTGGGGACAAAAATCACACTGTCTGTTTTGCGGACTCAACGGCTCCACTATGAGCTTTCGTAGTAAATCGCCCGAACGGGCTCTGGACGAAATCATGTATTTGAAGGAGCGGTACGGACAGTACACGAATAAAGCGACGGCCGTTGATAATATCATAGACATGAACTATTTCAAAACGGTGCTTCCGGTCATCAGGGACAATGAGCTTGATCTTGACATGTTCTATGAAACGAAGGCGAACCTGACTAAAGAGCAAATCAAGCTCTTCAAAGAAGCCGGGTTTCATTACGTGCAGCCTGGCATTGAGAGTATGATCACCTCTGTGCTGAAGCTGATGAAAAAAGGGGTGAGCATGCTCCAAAACGTCCGTTTGCTGAAATGGTGCTCCGAATACTCGGTCACACCGCTTTGGAATTTCCTGTACGGGTTTCCCGGTGAAAATGAATGGGAGTATGATGCTGCTGCGGAGCTGATCCCGTCTTTGACCCACCTGATGCCCCCGGGAGGGACCGCGCCCATCCGGCTGGACCGCTTCAGTCCGTATTTCATGAATCCCGAAGCTTACGGGATCTGCAACATCCGTCCGCTTCGTTCCTATGAACTGATCTTTCCCGCAATTCCTTCCGAACAGCTGGCACAGATCGCCTACCACTTTGATTTTGACTACGCAGATGAGCAAAGCCCGTTTTCGTATACCTCCCGTATGCGCCAGGCTGTCCAGAACTGGCAGACCGAGCATGGGGAGAGCGAGTTCTTTTCCGTACTCAAGGATGACCGCATTATTCTGGTGGATACACGCTTTGCTTCCGGACAGCCGACGTCTTTGCTTACATTTCATGAAACAGCGATCTACCAAGTATGCGACAATATGATATCTGTCCCAAACATCGTAATCCGCTTGCGGGAGCAGGGACTTACTGTACATGAGGACGAGGTCAGGCATTGCCTGGAACGGTTTGTGGAGCGGCGCTGGATGGTGACCGAAGGCGAGGTTTATTTGGCTCTGGCCGTTCCGCTGGGGTCCTATACACCCAAGCCAGCCGGACTGCAGCGTTTAAGGGAGCTGTCCGCCGCAAGCGGAAAAGGCGAGAATCAGCTCAGTGCCCTGTCCTGAAACCTTGGCATAACGGGGGATCACCCTTTGGGGAGGTGAGGATCAAAAAAACGGGTATGAACGTTATTCGGTAGGTAGCGCTGTCGGTCATTTTTCATCCACTTTATAACAAAGGAGAGATTGGAATGGCACAAGAGAAAAAACAGTTAACGCTCAGCCCGGAGGCATTTACGGTAAACAGTCAGGGAGAGGTGATCATCAGTGATTCGGCGCTGTCCGAAGCGCTGCTGGGGGCCGCCGAGGAGAACAAAATCGGAGAACAAGGGATTCAGGATGCCGTCAAGGTATCTGTAAGTGTATCTATCTAACAAGCAGCAGTCTGAAAGATGCGGAAAGCGGGGGCCGCTTGGCAACGGCGGCTCCGCCGCTTTTTGCGGTGCAGGGTCCATGCGAGACCCATCCGGGGAAGGGAGTAGGATCATAGGATGTTCTCTGAGCTGGTGACCAAAGCTGTTTTTGAAAATTGCCTGCAGGTGACCATACGCAAAATACCTCATGCAAGAACAATGAATATCGGCGTATTTATCAATCATGGTGTCAAGAACGAAGAGAATCAGGTGAATGGCATCTCCCATTTTATTGAGCATGTGTCCTTTAATTATACGAATATGAACAGCCATGCCCGTCAGCTGCTGGGTGGATTGATGGACCGCGGCGCGCTGTATGAGGCGTTTACGGGCAAGGAGATGACCCGCTGTACACTGTCTGCCCAGCGGGAGTATCTGCCGATGATGATCGAATGCCTGGGCAGTATTGTCATGAACAGCAGCGTAAGTCCGGAGAGTCTGGAGCATGAACGCAATATTATCCTTCATGAGGCGGAGAGCTATTTTTCCTCGGGCAGAATCAAGGAAGAGCTGGTGGAGCAAGCCCTGTGGGGCAACCGCTCCCTGGGGCAATTTGTGATCGGAAACCGAAACAATATTCTTGGCTTCAACCGGGAGCAGATCGAAGAGAGGCTGCATCACTATTACATTCCGAACAATACCCAGATGATTGTCCAGGGCAATGTTGAGCCTGAAGAAGTCATTGAGCAGGTAGGCCGTTATTTCCGCGATTGGAAGTACCAGGGGAAGCAGAGGGATGTGGTTATTGAAATCGAACCGAGCATCCTTGGCTTGCCTACCGCAAATCCAAGAGTGGACTTGAATATCTCCTTTGTGGGCGCGTCCTTTCATTCCCAGGAAAGGCAGCTGATGAATCTTCTGTCCGTCATTCTGGGCTCGGGGCTGAAGTCACGCCTGCATGTGGAGCTGCGGGAGAAGCGGGAGCTTGCCTATCTTGTCTTTTCTTATGCACAAAGCTATGCGCTTAGCGGATACTTAAGCATCCAGGTGAACTGCCGCCGGGATCAGATCAAGGAGGTTTACGAGGCGATCTTATCCGTACTGGAGGAGTTGAAAACGGGCGCTATTGGAGAGGAGGAGCTTCAGCGGGTGAAGGCGGCGAGAATCACAAACCTGATGCAGGTTCCCGGCAATGACGCCAAGCTGCTGCAGATAACAGGACGTTACGCGCTTCTGAACAGAGACTTCTTCATTGATCTGGAGCGGGTCGAAATCGAGCGCCTGACCGCTGAAGAGCTGCAGTCGTTCGCTTGCGAGCTGTTCACTCAGGATCGTATGGCCCTGTCGGCCCTCGGTGTAGGCTCAGAGGAGCTGGCCATTTTACTGTAAGGAGGATGAATCATGACGCCATCGCAATACGGCAGCGGCAGTGAAGTAGAGGGAAAGCCGGAGCTTTTGGAGCGGCTTATTAAAGACAGGGGGCTGGAGGTATTCCTGAGCATTATGGATAAACCCTCCACCGCGGGAGAGCTGGCCGACCGGCTCGGCTGTTCAAGGGCCAAAATGAATTATATTCTCGACAGCATGCTGAAGCAGGAATTTATCACTTTGCATTCAGAGAAGGTCAGCGGCGGAATTGTCGAGAAATGTTATACCTCCAAGGCAGATACGTTTCACCTGCTGGTGGGCAGCAGCTACAGTGACTCGGAGCGGCTGTCCGCTGCCCTGTATATTCTCGGAGTCGTCAAAACGGCCCTGCTCACCAATATGAACCGGGGAGATCTCTTTCATATGGGTATGGTGCATGCGAAGGTGCCAGTCTCCCGGGTCGATGAGTACATGGCGAGACTTAAAGAGCTTCAGCAGGAGTTTGACGATGAAAATCTGGTTTCAAACGATCCGGATTGTGAATGGCATACGCTCGCGGTATCCATTTTCCGGGGCCCGACGCCCAGTAATTGAATCGGAAGGAGGACAGGGATGGATTCCCAGGAACCTCGGCAGGAAACTGTGTCTGATACCGGAAACAAAGCCTCCTACAAAGCGTTGTTTTCCATCCGCAATTACCGGCTGCTGCTGATGTCGCAGACGGTGTCGGTCATTGGGGATGGCGTCTATGCGATTGCGCTGATCTGGCTGATGAAGCTTCTTACGGGAAGCGCCTTATGGATGTCTGTCCTGCTCGTTGCCGAAACGCTGCCGCTCATTTTGCTGGGAATGTTCGCCGGTGTCATTGTGGACCGCAGCAGCAAGCGGAAAATTTTGATCTGCTGTGATATGGCACGCGGGATCATTATCGTACTGGTCATCCTGCTGTGGGCCACCGGGCTGCTGCAGCCGTACCAACTGATCATGGCCGCGCTGCTGCTGTCATCCTTCACGGCATTCTTCGGGCCTGCCAGAGCGGTGACCGTCCGGAATGTTGTGCCTGACGCCTATATGTTCCAGGCCCAAAGCGTGTCACAACTGATACAGACCGTCGTTGGATTGACGGCACCCGCGCTCGGGGCATTTCTGCTAACCTTTGGCACGGGCTATGCCTTCGGTTTTAATGCGGCTACATTTTTTATTTCCTGCCTGCTGCTGACGCTGGTACGGGATGAACGTATGACGGAACGGAAGGAAGAGAAGATGAATGTTGGCAACCTGGCCGCTGATTTCAAGGAGGGGCTGGACACGATTATGACGCAGCCTTTGCTGCGTAATCTGATTATTTACATTATGCTGATCAATTTCATGCTGTCGCCCACCGCACTGCTGTTTCCCCTTATGGTGAGTGATTCATCCGAGCTTGCGGTGCTGGAGATTTGCTTTTTTATCGGGATTGCCGCAGGTGCGGTAGTAACGGGGCTCGTAAGAAGGTGGCCCTATATCGTCACCATGTCGATAGGCCTTGGTCTGCTGATGACCGGCCTTGGCATGCTGTTCTGGATTCGGGGGCTGGTATGGGAAGCGCTATTTGTGTTTATCGCCGGACTGGGCAGCCCGCTGGCCAATGTGACGCTGCAGACGCTGTTTATGCTTAAGGTGCCCCGGCCTGTGTTGGGGCGTGCGGCCGGCATGATGAGAGTGCTGACGGAGGGCTCGCGTCCGCTTGCGATGATGCTTACGGGCATGCTGCTGTCATGGATCCCTGTCAGAAGCTTTTTCGGCGTTGTGGGGATTTTCGGGATTATGGTGATCGTGCTGATGGTCTTGAATCCGGCCATTCGCAAGGATTCGGATGCGTCGGCGTATCATCCGGCCGCTGCGGAAGCAGGGGCCACAACCAAGGAGGTTATGTAGCATGTTCAGATTTGTACAGCCGTCCGAAATGAAAAATGATTTTGTATATACCTTGATGGTGAAACGCCGGATGGAGAAGCTGAAGCATTGTCTGCAGGCATGCGCGGAGCAGGATGGGGATCAGCCGCGCTGGGACAGCTTGCTGCGCGAGGAGCATTACCGTGAGCTCATGCATCCTGTGCTGGTGAATTGGACGGACACCCGGTTGTTTCCAGCCTTTCAAGGGGCAGTTCCGGAAAAGTCTGTCAGGGAGCGGCTGCTGGAGGAATTTTCCCGCCTGGTCCTTATCCCTCTGTGGAAGCATCAGGAAGGACCGGATGATGTGGCACTGCGGGCGGATGCGGAGGGTGTCGTGTATTTTCCGGGATGTATTACAGCGGTGGATCTCGGCGCAGAGGCGAAGGAGATGCAGGTCCGATTTGCAAAGACAGGCGATACGGTCTCGATATCCGTAGGAGAATGGCAATTTGAGGTCGGGTTCTCCGAGCTGACCGGTGAAAAGGAGACAGCCTCCCCGATACTCAGGCGGCTTGGCCTCTGCGAGCATGGCAGCATACAATTTGGCGGCTCCGATCCGCTCGTTGAAGACTTTCTGGAGCGGGAGCTGCCGGAGATCATACAATCCTACGGCAGGGAAAGGCCGTCTCTGCCGCCGATCCGCTCTGTGTCTCTGGCGGATATGTGGTATTACGAGAAAGCTATGGACCTGGTCGAGGAGATCTGGCCGCAAATGTATCGGGAGGTGTCAGCACATGTGAGGACGGTGTATCTCCTGGATACTCAGGAGATTGGGGCAGTAACCATCAACCTGTTCCAGGGAGCTGTATTCATGTCTCATCGCAGCGATCTGATGTGGACGACGGAAAACCTGATTCATGAATTCGGCCACGCCCGGCTGGATCAGCTGTTTGAACTGGATGATCTGCTGTTGAACAGCCCGGATGAGCGGTATCCTTCGCCCTGGCGGGAGGATTTGCGTCCGGTAAAAGGTATTCTGCACGGCCTCTTTGTGTTCGTGCGCATCGGGCTGTGGTATGAGCGGGTCGCAGCGGTCATTCCGCATGCCGATATCACGGACAGAATGCAGGAGGTGCTGGCCCAAATCGGGCAGGCGCTGGACACGCTGCGGCAGCATGCCCGTTGGACGGCCCTCGGCGAACAGCTTTTCTCCGAGCTGTCGGAACAGTATGACAGGCTGACTGAGGCCGCTGCCGTGTCGAACCATGCCGGTTCACGGGAAGGAAGCATCGCGGCAGGCTGATCTGCGGCAAAAGCGGTGCATGGATAGGCTTGTCCAGTTATAAGCGGCGAAAGGAGGTTACAGCCGGTAAAAACGGCAGGTATTATCATGGAACAACCGCCTGCCCTCTGCCTCGGTCATTCCATGGATGCCGCAGTACGTCCGAATGATATCGGCCGTCATTCGTGGATGGGTCGTCTGCCCGCTGAAAGGACCCTCGAACGGCCAAGGGCCGTCCGTTTCCGCCATCACTTGCGTCGGAGGATAGATTTCCGCCAATGCCCGGATCTCCGGCTCATACAGCAGGTCCGGCGTGAAGGAGATATAATACCCGTTACGGGCCATCCGTCGGGTGGTGGCCGGACTGCCCTTGAACCAATGGAAATGGGCTCTGGTGACCTGGTGCTGTTCAAGCAGCGTACAGGCGATATCTGCATCCTCGTACACGGCATGCAGCACTACGGGCTTGTCATGCCCTTTGGCAAACAGTATGAACCGCTCCAGAAGCTCAACATAACCGCTTTGGTCAAAAGAAGTGCCCTTGCTCACTGCTTCCTGGGCGGTGTAATAAGGCAGTCCGACTTCTCCCACGGCGACCATGCGGTCCACGTGGCGTTCCATCCAGCCGAAAAGCTCCTCCTGCCCGGATACGCCGGGCAGAGGCTGTTCGGGATGAAAGCCGAACGCGGAAAAGATCGTGCCGGGCCGTTCGAAAGCCAGGCGCAGATTGGCTTCGCATGACGGAAGATTCATGGAGACGGCGATGACCGCTTCTACGCCGCTTTCGCCCATGGACGACAGGAGAGCTTCCCGATCCTCATTTGAGTAGCTGTCCAGATGAATATGGGCGTCGATTAAAGGAGCAAAATGGCTCATACGGTGTCACCTTCCCATGCGGCTGTGATTTTTGCTTTTTCCTCCCGCATCCGGCGGCTCAGTTCATGCTTCAGTTCCACAAAGTCCTTGTCAGCGGTTATATCCTCCCGGCGCGGCCTTGCAAAAGGAACGTCCACCACCTGCAGCACCGATGCCGGTCTGGCGGACAGCACATAGATGCGGTCTGACAGCAGCAAGGCTTCCTCGATGCTGTGCGTAATGAACAGCACGGAACGGCGGTTGTGCTCCCACATCTGCAGCAGCCACTGCTGCATGTCCGACCGTGTCAGCTCGTCCAGCGCGCTGAACGGCTCATCGAGCAGCATCAGCTCCTGCGGGCTCAGCATGGCCCGCAGAAAGGCCGCGCGCTGCTGCATTCCCCCGGACAACGTGTGCGGATATGCATTGGCGAATTTCCCGAGACCGACCTCGTCCAGCCGGCGACGAGCTTCCTCACGGGCTTCGCGGCGCGGCCCCTTGCCCGGACCCGGTGCGTTTTCCTGCCCAAGCAGGACGTTGTCCAGCGTCGTCCGCCACGGGAACAGTGCGGGCTGCTGCGGCATGTAGCTGATCCGTCCGCGCGTGCCCGTTACATCCTCGCCGTCCATATAAATATGTCCCTGATCCGGTGTCAGCAGCCCGCCGATCAGATGAAACAGCGTGCTTTTGCCGCTGCCGGAAGGACCGAGCAGCGAGACGAATTCCCCTCGTTCAACGGTCAGAGAAATATCCTTCAGCACGGGGAGCTGATTTTTCCGCTGCCGAAAAGCGATGCTCACCCGATCTACATTCAGGGCTGCTTTTTCTCCGCCACCCATGCCGTTACTTTCCTTTCCATCCAGTTGAAGCTCTGCGGACAGACCATTCAAGCTCATCTTCTCATACTCCTTCCTTCGCAGACGGATTCCGCATGCCAAGCCGGTTGATTTCCTATTTTTGCTCAGGCCGCCATCTGATCAGCAGCTTTTCGATCAGTGCAATGATCAGGAACATGATCAGGCTGAGCACAACGATAATGGCAATGGCAGCAAATACACGGTCCGTGCGGTAGGCTGATTTTTGCAGCAGCATATAATAGCCGATCCCTTCGCTCGCCCCGAGCCATTCGGCCACGATAGCCCCCATCACGCTGTAGGTGGCCGCTATTTTCATGCCTGAAAATAGGGGAGGCAGTGCATGCGGCAGCTCAAGCTTGCGGAAGATGCGCATCCGGCTTGCCCCCGACATTTGCATGTAGTTCATCATCAGCCGGTCCGTTTGCGTGAGCCCGTCCAGGGCGGCAACGACCACAGGAAAGAAGCAGACCAGCGTAATAACCATCAGCTTGGGCAGCAGGCCGAAGCCGAACCAGATCATCAAGAGCGGTCCCAGTGCTATGGTGGGGATGTTCTGGCTCAGAATCAACAGCGGGTAGAAAGCCCGCTTCAGGAAAGGAACAAGGTGCAGGAGAACGGCCAGCAGCAGTCCGACGGCGCTGCCGATCGCAAAACCGCTCAGCGTAAGCCTGATGGTAGCCCAAGTATGCTGCGCCAGCAGGCCGGATTGAGCGGCCGCTTCGGCGGCAATGTCCGCCGGACTCGGCAGCATCCAGGGCTCAATATGCAGGAAGACCGCCGCCGCCTGCCATACCGACAAAAAGAAGAGGACCGCCACAACGGGCGGCCATACGCTTCTGAACACGGAATAAAGGCTCTCCTTCCGGCTCATGGACGGTACTTCTCGGTTAGCTTGTCCATGCTGATTCCGTTCGGATTGTGGGCAATTTTGATCTGGGAAATCACACTTGGAATTCCCGCTTCAGTGAGCGCTGTGTGCATCTCCTTGACAACGTTCAGCAGCTCGTCCAGTTCACCCTCCAAAGTCGTCTCCAGCGGATTGACCTGATGCTTGACGCCTGAACGCTGGATCACCTCGATCGCTTTGTCGACGTAAGGAATGGTGTCCTCTCCGCCAGGGGTTTTGGGAATCACCTGAATACTCAACAATGTGTTAGCCATGGAAAACCGTCTCCTTTCCGGGTCAAATCAGGATTTGCCGTCTTTGGGCAGGAAATCATTGGTGAAGGCTTTGTCAACCTCCAGCGGCTTGTCAAGCAGCTTGCGCTCGTACATCCAGTCGGCATAGTTCTTCCATACCTCCGCCTTCTGGACGCCCCACTGCGGAGCATCGTCCTGATAGCGCGGGCTCAGCCATTTCTGGCTTGCCAGTACAAGCTCTTTATCCAGTTCAGGGACAGCCTTCGATAAAATTTCAGCCGCCTTCTCCGGTTGGTCAATCGCATATTGGTAACCTTTGGCCGTAGCGCTCATGAACGCTTTTACAAGCTCAGGATCGCTGTTGATGGTCTCTTCATTTGTAACGATGACCGGTGTGTAATAGTCCAGACTCTTGGAGTAGTCCTTGACATATAGCATATCAAGCTGCTCGCCGCGCAGCTCGGCTTCAATTCCTGTCCATGCATAGAAAATCCAGGCGAAATCGATATCACGCTTGACTGCGGTGAAGTAATCCGCATCACCCATGTTGATGTTTTGGACCTTGCTGACGTCCCCGCCATCCAGATCCATGATGGATTTCATGACAGCCTCCTCAACCGGGGAGCCCCAGCCGCCGTATTTCTTGCCTTCAAAATCCTTGGGGGACTTGATGCCGCGGTCCACTGGAGCGGCAAAACCGGAAGTATTATGCTGAATCACGGCCGCAATGGAGACGAGCGGAACGCCCTGTGTACGAGCCTGGGTCACGCCTTCCTGGTAGCTGATGCCGAACGGAACCGCATTGGAGGCGACCATTTGATCCGCGCCGCCCTCTCCGGGCTGAACAATCTCCACATTCAGACCGGCTTCTTCATAGTATCCCTGGTCTTTGGCCACATACAAGCCGGTATGGTTGGTGTTGGGGGTCCAGTCCAGCACCACCTTTACGTCTTTCAGCTTCCCGGACGCCGAACTGCCGCTGCCGGAAGGCCCGGAAGCGTTCGTATCCTGTGGAGCGGACGATTGTCCGCCGCAGGCCGTCAGGATCAGGAGCAGGGAGCATACCGCTCCAAGACCCCATTTTTGCAAAGAAAACATACTTTCTTCTCCCCTTTTCATTACCCGTACTCTCCTGCAATGCTTGTCATCTGCCGTGATCCTGCAAAAAAAAAAGCGCCCCGTTGTCCGGGACGCCTGTAATCTACCAAAGGAAAGGATGACGATGCTCAAAAGACATGTCATTCTGTAGCGATTCCTACGCTGGCATTACCCAGATCAGGTTGTAAGGGTCAGTGTCTGGGGACACAATCTCAGCCGGCCGATTCCAGCACCCCTGGCAAGTGTATGAAGGAGCATCAAGACGGCAAGATACTGCCTTGAACGCTCCGCATTGTTGAAGATTTTGCGGGCTCTGTAATGATGAACTAACGTTGATTATATGCTTTCCCGGCCGGAGTGTCTAGAGGGGAAGGGGAGATTTAACGGACCTGGAGTAGGCACAATCTTCCTTTAGGTTACAATATGTTACATTAACTTACACAGGGCCGTGGTTTGTTATAAAAACTCTATTCATTTAACCGTAGTTCGATTAGAATGAGTATCAATCAGGTGATTTTTGGGATAGGATTTACAAGGGATGTGCACCGATTTTACATACATAGATTACAATCATTGATTGTGAGTCTTGCCGCCTGCCTATGCAGGGATAAATCGCCTGATTATTTATACATAGGAGGGGTTAATCTTGAAATTTCGGAAAAAAGGGTTGAAAAGTCTCGCAGCGACAATTGTGGCGTTCAATGTGCTTGCACTGCCGGCCGTGCCGACCTGGGCTGCTGAAGGCAGCGCTGAGGTAAAGCTGCGTATTATGCAAACGACCGACCTGCATGTGAACCTGCTGAACTATGACTACTATACGGACAAGCCGACAGACGAATACGGGCTTGCCAAGACAGCCACACTCATCAAGCAGGCGAGGGAGGAAGCCGAGAACAGCATGCTGTTTGACAGCGGCGACCTGATTCAGGGCAATCCGCTCGGAGACTATGTGGCCAAAATCGACCCGCTTAAGGACGGAGAAACCCACCCTGTATACAAAGCAATGAATCTGCTGGACTATGATGCCGCCACGCTGGGCAATCATGAGTTCAACTACGGTCTCGATTATCTTCAGAAAGCCCTTAAGGGTGCCGATTTCCCCTACATCAACGCCAACGTATATGCAGATGACGGGGACAATGATGAAGGCAATGATAAAAACTATTTTACTCCATACCGGATTATTGATAAAAAAGTCGTTGACGAGAATGGGACGGAGCGCACGCTTAAAGTCGGGGTGATCGGTCTGCTGCCTCCGCAGATCAATCTATGGGACGAGGCTAATCTGAAAGGAAAGGTCATTGCCAAAGATATTGTGGAGACGGCCAAAAAATTTGTTCCGCAAATGAAGGCGGACGGGGCGGACATCGTGATTGCGCTCGTGCACAGCGGATATGAGGACACCCCCGAGACTCCGAACATGGAGAATGCGGTTAAATATTTGAGCCAGGTGGATGGCATTGATTCCATCCTGTTCGGCCATGCTCATAAGGTGTTTCCAAGTGCAGCTTTTGAAGGCATGTCAGGGGTTGATGTGGAAGCCGGAACGATTAACGGAATGCCAGCTGTTGAATCCGGTTATTGGGGAGACAACCTGGGCGTTGTCGACCTGGATTTGGAATTGAAGGATGGCAAATGGACAGTCGCAGACTCGCAATCCGTTGCCCGCCCGATCTATGACAAAACCAGCAAGGCATCCCTGGCTGAACCGGACCCGGATGTAGTGAAAGCCGTTTATGAAGAGCATACCAAAACGCTGGAGTATGTGCGCGGACCGGTCGGTAAGACAACCGCTCAGATCAACAGCTATTTTGCCCTTGTTCAGGACGACCCTTCCGTTCAGATCGTAACCAATGCGCAGAAATGGTATGTGGAGCAGAAGCTTGCCGGAACCGAGTATGCAGGCCTGCCGGTGTTGTCTGCAGGAGCGCCTTTCAAAGCAGGCGGACGTTCGGGAGCTTCCTATTATACGAACATTCCTGCAGGCACGATCGCCATCAAGAATGTAGCAGATCTCTATGTTTATCCGAACACGGTATATGCCGTGAAGCTTACTGGAGCCGAGGTAAAAGAGTGGCTGGAATGGTCGGCAGGGCAGTTCAATCAGATCCATCCGGGACAGAGCGGCGAGCAGCAGCTGATCAATAACGATTTTCCGACCTATAACTTTGATGTCATTGACGGGGTGACTTATCAGATTGACGTGACTGAGCCGGCGAAGTATGACGGCAAAGGAACCGTGGTGAATCCTTCCGCCAACCGGATCAAAAATCTGAGCTATGACGGCAAGACGATCGATCCTGAGCAGGAGTTCATCATTGCCACAAACAATTACCGGGCTTCTTCTTCCAAGCTTGCCAACCCGGACGGGCAGCGGATCGTCCTGGCCGCACCGGATGAGAGCCGTCAGGTCATCATTGATTACATCAGTGAAAATGGCAGCATTAACCCGTCGGCTGACGGCAACTGGTCTATTGCGCCTTTTGGCGACGCTGATGTGACCTTCGTTTCTTCACCGGATGCCCAATCTCTGGCTTCGGATACGTCAAGCGTCACTTATACTGGAGCCGGGGAGAATGGTTTTGCCAAATACAAGCTGCTGTCGGCCACAGCTTCCGGAGAATCGGAAGAAACAGAGTCGGAAGAATTGCCCGCCGCTCCGGTGACACCGCCAGCACCGCCGGCTTCCACGCCAACTGCTCCAGCCAAGCCGGCTCCGGCAGCGCCGACGTCGTCCGGGTCGTCCTATACCATTCAAAAGGGTGACAACCTGTACAGAATCGGCTTGAAGTTCGGAGTAAGCTGGGAGGAAATAGCGGAGCTGAACGGAATCAAAAATGTCTACCGTCTGCAAATCGGGCAGACGATTCAGATTCCGTGACATAGGTTTGATCCAAAAATGCCGGCGTAAATGCCGGCTTTTTTGTCGAACAACCTGAAATAAGTAGGGTCAATCTACCAAAGGAAGTGGGAATAAATCGAATATAACACAAATATATTAGTGAAAGGAAATGAAAACATAACTTGAAAGCTCGAATTTTGGCGAATTAAACCAATAAAATAGTTCTTTTGTGCTATTCAGCATGCTATAATAAAGCGGAAATAGGAAAAATGTTCCGGAGGGATTGTCTAATGAATTGCAGCAGCTGTAGCGGTATACTGCCTTTCGACGATCACGGATTGCTAAGATTCCGCCCAGCTGTCCCATCGCTCGTAGAAGTGCTCGGTCCTATTTTTAGCGAAATGGAAGTTTTGCCCGACAATACAGTACAGCTGAGATATTCAAACAGGGAAGAGTTAGTGGGGCTCTTGAAGCTGCTCGCAATGACAGGTCAAGATGAGTCAGGTGGTGTGCTTGTGCATTTGTCCAAAGTGGAGGATCGTGGTGTGGACGACTCCTGGATTCCGCCGGAAATCGTAAAGTCCAGAATCGAGAACAGTGAAATGGTGCATTTGATTTTACAACGCTGCTTTATGAGTTATATGCAGCCTATTGTGAATCTTGACACCAGGGTAATCGGGTATGAATTTTTACTGCGTCCGCTGCCTGATGTAAGGCCATTTTCGCCTATAGAGCTTTTTGAAGTTGCCCGCAAAACAGGTCTGCTCTCATTCCTTGACAATGCCGCCCGGGTCTCGGCCGTCGAAACGAGCGCGCGCTGGCTTCCCAAGGGCATTAAGAGATTCATCAATTTTCTGCCTTCCTCCATCAATGATTCACATTATTGCCTCAGCCGTACGTTCGATGCGATTGACCGGTTGGCGCTGAATCCGGAGGACTTTGTATTTGAAGTGGTGGAGACGGAGCGGCTTGACGACATGAAAGTGATCCAGCACATTTTCGATGAATACCGCAGCAGGGGAATGTCTGTGGCACTGGACGATCTTGGTGCGGGTTATTCGACACTTGAAGCCATGAACCGACTCCAGCCTGATTATGTCAAAATTGACCGCGCTATTATCGACGGCTGCCACAAGGATGCGGATAAGCAGCGCCAGATCAGCCAGATTGTCGAATCGGCCGGGCGCTTTGCGGGTCAGGTGCTAGCCGAAGGTATTGAGCGGTGGGAGGATTTTGAGTTTTGCCGGCAAGCAGGGGTTTCGCTCGCCCAGGGTTATTTGTTCGGCAAGCCCGAGGAGAGGCCTGTCAGTGGGCATCGCGCTGGTTGAGCATTCGTCCGGGGATACGCAAAGAAACCTCTCCTTTAGAATGGTTGGGTAGTACCTCCATTTCCCAAGGAAAGGTTTCTTTTGTTGTTTTTTAATATAGCTTACAACAAGATCTCCGTAATTTTTCCGCCTTCAAAAACAAGCGCTTTAAAGTAAAAGGATTTGTCGCCATATACCCAAACTTCTATACCTGATTCCTTACTTATCGCTGTAGGGCTGCCCCAAGCGAATTTGGCCTGAGTGGTATTCATCCCGAAATCGACTTCGTTATTTTTGATGCTATTCCACGTAGAGGTTGACCAGTTATACTTCTGATAAGGGTTGTAGGTCAGGAATTGATCCGAATCGGACAGCATGTCCGGTATACGGGAAGCACCGATTTGCGATGGAGATTTATGAATTTTGCCTTCCGGGTTTCTGAATACGACGCTGAAGGAGCTTACGCCCATGGCGTCATAGCTAACCTCTATATCCTGGATGGTCACTTTTTCAAAACGCTCACCTGCATTGTAGTAATTGTTTACCCAATAGCTTTTGCCGATCAGATTAACCAGATTCCCAAGCTCGATGGATTTTTTGATTTTCGCTGTCGCGGGGGATTCTATGATCAGCTTGGATCCGCCTATGTTTAATATGGCCTGTTGAAGCTTGGTATCCCATTGAAGCGTGCCTTTTTTCAAATCGGTTATCAGGCTTCCCGGAAACACCGCTTGTCCGCCTGCCGTTTGCAGTGTTCCTTTCATGTTAACGGATTTCCCGTTAAGCAAGGCTTCCGCACTGCCCTTTTTCAGTACAATAGTATCCTTGCCCAGTTTAATCGTAAACTGCTGTCCCGTAACGGTAACCGTGCCTCCCAGTGATTTGAAAACAGGCTGCAGAGGCAAATAAGCCTTGCCTTTCAGCATGGCCGCGCCGGTCAGAGGCTGAACGGTTGTAACGGATAATGTAACTGAGGAGGCGAGTCCTCCGGTTTGAAGGTTCACAGCCGTATTTCCTATGCCTCGCACCTTAAGTGTACCTGGTTCCTGAAGTTCGGCGACCTCTGTCTGATCCACGATGATTTCGCCAGCCTCGGGATCGCGGACGAGCCGATAGCCGTTTGAATAGGTTTCCTGCACCTGAAGGTGAATAGTATCGCCGACAGCCGCATTTGCCGCGCTGCTCATCAGGGAAACGCTGTTTAACACCGGAACATTCAGCGGGGTGCTTTTTCCATTCTGGTACCCAGTCCAGGAACCGTCACGCAGCTGCACGAAAAGCTCGTCTGGTGAATCGACCAGCTTGACCGCATCCGATATTCCGCTCAGTTGTACCGGCTTGTAGCCCTGCATACGGTCATAGGTCCATACGGAGCCATCCTGATGGGCGGTATAAAGCACATGTGTCCCTTTCTTCCAAACGATGGTGCTGATATCCTGCCCTACTTCAACGGGGTCTTCATCGGTGAGAAGATCGAGCATGATCACACGGCCGCTTTTCTGCAGTACGGCTGCATAAGCACTGCTCATCCGAAGCTCAACGGCATGATCTACATGTCCGACAATTCGGGGCTTGGAGCCGTTGTAACCCGAAGAATACCAAACGTCTCCCGATTTGGTAATGACCGAAAACTGTTCTTCAAGCATGTCGCCATCTACTGCATTGGATAATCCTTCAACCGTTTTTCCGCCGACGAGAACAGAGCCGTCCTTTTTAATAACAAGCCCTTCTCCCAAAATCTCTGAGATCCCCGCAGATTGAGCAGGCATCACAGCCCCACCTGTCACTGTGCTCCAGGATAAGGATTGTCCTTCGTTTGTCCAGCCGTAATGGCTGGAACCTTCACCGGCAGTAATACCCACCAGGTTTAAGTGCTCCAGAACCGGACCGTCGACGCTGGTGGTCCATAATGAACCATCCTCAAGAATATAATTGTTGCGGTCAATAACATCTGTTATTTTGGCAGTTTTCCAGCTGTTGTCTACCGCTGCTTGAGCTGCTGACACTGATTTGCCAGCCAGAGGTAACGATGCCGTGAAAAGCAATGAAACGGCCAAAACTGTTGCTGCAGCTTTTTTCATGAGTGCTCCCCTTCATATGTAATATCTGTTTCTTTGGACGCAGGAAAAAAGGCCCTCTTTATAATTCTTGAGGGCCCATGGAATTTCCTTTATTTACTTTAGGAGGGCAGCCTCTTTCGCCTTTCGCTGTTTCTACTTGAGGGTGGTCACATAGATGCCCAGAGGCGTGCTTGCGCTGCCTGCCACCATGAAGCTGAACGAGTAGGAGAAGGTACCCGGCGGTACAGAGATTTCGGCCAGGAGGCATACTTGCGTATTCGTTCGCATGAGCGGAATGCCGTAGACCTTGCCGTCGATTTTCACTGAACCGGCGAACGCGCCGCCGCGCGGGTTGGCCTCAATGCGGATCACCCGCTCCTCGTCCGAGTTGTTGACTACCGGGATGGTAACATTGTAGATGACTCCGAACTGCCCCGGGTTATCGAGCGCCGGCTGCAGCTCGCTGCTGACTGCCGTGAACAGCAAATCGGCAGGCACGGACCCGTCCAGCCTCCGGGCTGCGCAGGCACGGTAGTTCGCACTTGTGCCGACGACATATTCCGGCATGAGGGCATTCGTCTCGCTGAAGGGCCAGCTTCCGCGCGGATGTGCCTGCGGCGGAGGCATGAGCGGCAGGGGCGCCGAGGTGAGCGGCCGCAGGTCGGCGGATGTGTCCTTGCTGACTACCGTGCGCACCTCGTAGTCCAGCAGACCGTGTCCTTCGGCAAATTCCACTGTAAAATCATAGACAAATCCGGCCAAATCGCCTTCAGCGGCTTCAAATTCCTCAATCAGTGCGACTCCGCAGCCGAATTTATGCTTGTCTGCGGGTCTGATGCGCTCCATCGTTCCTGCCAGACAGGATTTGGCGATACATTGGCCGACATCGATAATCCAGTTGCCGTCCTCCGGCACAATACGCAGCTCGCGCTCAATGTGGCGGATCTCCAGCCGTTCCGCGGATTTATTCTCCACCGTTACGCCGATTTTGACGGGTCCGCCTGTCTTGTTATAGTGCCAACCGAAAACGCGGTGCTTTACCGTCTTCTCATCCGTCCGCACCGCGTCATGCCATAGCGTGCCATCCTGGCCGGGCACACTCTCAGGCTTGAGCGTTTCGGGATTGTCGCTCAGCATCAGCCTGCGTTTGCCGCCTGGGGTGGCCGCGGCCACGTCGATATTGATATTACCGGGTACGATCGTCGTTTCGCTTGTCAGATTCTCCTGTTTGCATGTCATTCCGAACTCCTCCCATCCTATAGTGAGTGAATAACCGTACGATTGCAGGCGGGCTTCTACAGATGCCCGGCGGGAGAGCATACTTATCAGCAAATCTGCTGGAGAGGCCCTCTTATTTATATAGGTAATGAGGGAGCAGGTTTTACAACCATTTTTCAAAAAAAAAATTTTTTCTTAAAAAAATGGCTCAAAACCTAAATCGGTTCTTGACCGGGAATAGGTGCGAGTACGTATAACAGCGCGAAAATTCTAACAGTTGTGGGCGACGCTATTTGGATAAAAACGCGGGGTTACAGGATGTAACGGTTGCCAGCGAGCTTATTCCCCTTTTTTTGCAGGTAAAGAGGCTGTTTCGCCTAAATAAGCTCGCGCATAACCGTTAGAAGAGCAACCTTTGTTTTTTCGGCTAAATAAGCGCTGTGGCAACCTTTAGAAAGAAATATACCGGATAGATCGATCATTCGAGGCAAATCCATGGGTCAAGCACCGATTTCTGGATTGAGTCCAAAATTTACGTGTCAATGGCGTGGAGACCTTATTCTGTATAGGAGAACAGCCGATATGCCCACGACGGCGATAAACCCGGAGACAGCCCATTGGGCGGTTGATTTATTTGATGTGGCTGGTGGAGGAGTTTCCGACAGCGGGGATGCCGATGCCGCGTTCTCCTGTACGGCGGGTGCGGCTGAAGGGCCAAGCTCCTGCACATCGCCCGCAGCCTCGGAAAGAAGGGCAGTGCGGTCGCAAAAGGTGGTGTGCAGGACGCCGAATTCCTGGTCATTACGGGCATAGACGAGATACTCCTGTCCCTCCGTAAATTCAAATCCGCAGCTCTCGGATGACATGGCTGTGGTTACGACTGTGGTGCTGCCTATATTGCCCTTCCACACCCGATCCACCTGAAAGGTAACCTTGACCGGATCGCCCGATGAAACAATAAGGGCGTTTCTTTGCTTCAGGGATACGGCTTTTCCGCTGAACACAGCCGCGCTCCACTCCTTGGTTTCACTAGGGGACGGTGGCCCCGCACAGGAGCATGCATACACGACCGTTGGTTCGGCGACCATTAGCACACTTAATAGAACCACCGCCCCAAGCAGGGCCAACAGCGGCTTTCGCCAGACTTTGTTCATAAGCTCAACCCCCTTTTCTTTCCAGACGGAATGAAGTGGAGGATTGTTACATTATTCCTGTAGATGGCAGAGAAAAAGCAGTCCTGTAATTTCAATCCAGGGCTGCTTGTGTTTAAGGTGCTGCCAACCGTGTTTTATAAGTCAGACTAACGGTAAATTTTGACCTTCAGCTCATTCAGGCTTTTGAAGGTATACCCTTGCTTGCGTGCATCATCAATGATGGAGGAGAGAGCTTCGGCGTTGTCTCTGGAGACGGAATGCAGCAGAATGACTGCGCCGGGATGCAGCTGTGACATGACCTGCTGATAGGCATGCCCGCCGCCCTGCTGCCTGTTCGTCTCCCAGTCCCGGTAGGCGGCGGACCAGAACACATTGGTGTATCCGAGCTGCTTGCATGTCTCCAGCACCCTGCCGCTGAATATACCGCGCGGCGGTCTTACAAAGCTCATCGCCTGCTGCCCGGTTACACCGGCGACCGCTTCGCGCACCTTGTCCAGCTCCGTGCGGATTTGCTCCGGCGACAGAGTTGTCATATCAGGATGGCTCCAGGAGTGATTGCCGATGATATGGCCTTCTTTACTCATCCGGCGCAGCAGCTCAGGCTGGTCGCGCACAAAATGACCGGTAACGAAAAAAGCGGCCGGCACCTCCTTGGCCTTCAGCACATCAAGCACTTTTCCCGTATATCCGTTCTCATAGCCGTTATCGAAGGTCAGATACAGCTCCTTCTGTTCCGTGTTTCCCAGAAAGATCGATCCGTTCTCCTGCAGGATATTCATGAAGCCCTCCTGGGCAATGGATGGCAGCTCTCCGTTTTTACTTTTCTTGAACCCGAAATGATGCGGTTGGGCGGAAGAGGCCATTACAGATGCAGTTTCAGAAACGGTGGCTGCGACAATAAAGGCAAGTGTCATACACAAAATTTGCTTCAACAGACGCGGCATTCATATCCCCCTAATTCCAAACTTTCGGAGCCTGTGACGGTTCCGTCACCTGTTATCATTTTCAGTCGCTGCATAAATTATGTGGACGATATGAAGGCTTTCACAATTTTTCCGGGGATGCCCATGGACATGAATAAACGTTATAATTGAGGCAGGAGAAGCCCGGTCGGGAGGACCGGGTCTTTTCGTGAATGTCGGGCTTTTTGGCAGTGCCTATATTTATAATGAAAGGCATGGAGCTATGAGAAAACAGTGGATCATCTTGTCAGGCTTCTTTTTTTTAACCGTAGTTCTTCCTGCTTATTACCTTTTTAACAAATCGG
The DNA here is from genome assembly GCF_046098255.1 of Paenibacillus jiangxiensis. Taxonomy (NCBI): domain Bacteria; kingdom Bacillati; phylum Bacillota; class Bacilli; order Caryophanales; family Paenibacillaceae; genus Paenibacillus; species Paenibacillus jiangxiensis. The sequence goes on along the minus strand of NZ_JBJURI010000055.1, from coordinate 4,370 downwards.
CCACGAATGTGGAGCAGCCTCGGGCTCGCCAGGGCGTTCTGGATTTGAGCGGCTGGAATTTTTCTGAAAACGGAATCGTTAGGCTGAATGGTGAATGGGAGTTTTACCCCGGTCAATTATTAAATCCCCGGTCCTGGAAAACGGACGGCCTGGAACACCCGCTCAGGTATGCGTCCGTCCCGGAAATTTGGAACCCGTACATGCCCGGGCAAAGCGGCACAGGATACGGGACCTATCGTTTGCTCATCCGTGTTCCGAAGCAGGACCACGAGCTCTTCGGGATACGCACGATCAATATCCGGACAGCGAGCAGCATTTATATCAATGGCAGAAAAGTGGGTGCCAGAGGGAATCCGGGAGAGAATGATCAGTCGTCTGTTCCGGGCAACAGGCCCTATAACGGGTATTTCAGGGTAAACGGATCAACTGTTGAAGTGATGATTCAAGTATCCAATTATAATTACTATACAGGTGGAATCGTTAGACAGATCATGTTTGGCGAGTATGCCTCCATCCGCAATGCGCGGGACATCAGCCTGGCCACTGACCTGATTCTTGGCGCAGGGTTCTTTGTTCCCGGCATATTCTTCCTGCTGCTTTACAGATTTCGCAGGAGGGAGCCCGCACTCTTTTATATGGGCTGCTTCTGCTTTGCAACACTGTGGTACGTGCTGAGTCAGGGAGAAAAGCTGATCGGGGCCATTTCCGAAATGCAGTACGAATGGGTTGTCAGTTCCCAATGGGTGTCATCCGTGGTCGCGTTTTTCTTTTTGGTCCGTTATGTAAATGTATATTCGCCCGGAATTGTTCATCCAAGGGTTCTTAGGCTTTCGACGGTGGCAACAGTAGTATGGACTGTTATGGTTCTCTTAGTACCGACCGTGCATATGTCCCGTGCGGAGCCGCTGCTGCTTATCTATCACGTGTGCTGGGTAGGGTATGTGGTATACGTCCTGATTAAGGGATTCAGCAAAAGCAAGCTGGACACTTCATTAATGGCACTAGGCATATTGAGCATTATGATGGTGGTTCTTCTATGCATCGCTTATTTGCTTGGGCTGATCGATATGCGGGGAGTTGTATCCTTTGAAACACTGATATTTATTTTTTCGCAGGCTTTGCTGCTGGCCAAACGGTTTGCCGTCACCTTCGAGGAGGTCGAGCTGCTGTCGCAGCGCCTGCTGACGCTTGATGGATTGAAGGATGAATTTCTGGCCAATACCTCCCATGAGCTTCGCACCCCGCTGCATGGGATGATCAATATCGCGCAAGGCATGGCTGACCGGAGGGACGGGTGGCAAAATGAAGAACAGCTGCGCAATTTGAAGCTGATCGTGTCTGTGGGCAAGCGCTTGTCTTTTCTGATCAATGATATTTTGGATTTTTCCAATTTGAAGAACGGAAGGCTTGTTATTCATCCTGCTCCTGTAAACTTGAAGGCAGCCGTGCAATCCGTGCTGGAGGTGCTGGAGCATACCGTTGGGGCAAAAGAGATCCGTTTCGTAACCGCGCTGCCGGATCATTTGCCGTATGTGATGGCGGATGAGGACAGGCTTATGCAGATGCTTTACAATTTGCTCGGCAATGCGGTCAAGTTCACCGAACGCGGGCAAATCAAGGTGTCCGCAGCCGTTCATGGCGAGGACCTTGAAATCAGGGTTGAGGATACAGGCGTCGGCATTCCGCCGGAGCTTCATGAAGATATTTTTGAATCCTTCCACCGGGGGGAGCACACGGAGAACATGGCTGTCAACGGAACCGGACTTGGACTAAGCGTAACGAAGCGGCTGATCGAGCTGCATGGCGGGCACATCTGGGTCGAGTCCCAGCTCGGGGCAGGCGCGGTGTTCACCTTTACGCTGCCGGCTGCCGCGGAACATGCCAGCTCAGCATCTGAACCGGCTGTGGTGGGGCAAGAGCTATCACCGGATGTGAGAGATGCTGGGGGGCTTACTCCCCGGTTCGGCAAGAAAAGCAAATATACGATCCTGGCCGTTGATGATGACAGTGTGAATCTGCATGTGCTGGCAAGCCTGCTGGAATCGGAGGAATGCAAGGTGATCGCCGTGCAGGATGCCCAGGCGGCACTGAAGCATATCAACGGCAGCAAGCATATCGATCTGGTGATCACGGATTGGATGATGCCGGGAGTGTCGGGGCTGGATTTGTGCCGGGAAATCCGCAGAAGGTTCTCTATGGCTGAGCTGCCTGTACTCCTGCTTACCGCCCGCAATCTCCCCGGTGACATTCATGCAGGTCTGCAGGCAGAGGCGAATGACTTTCTGCGCAAACCGGTGGATGCCGAAGAGTTACGCGCACGTGTGCGCACCCTGCTTAATTTGCGGGAATCGACCCAGGAGGCGATCCGTTCGGAGATGGCCTTTCTGCAGGCGCAGATCAAGCCGCATTTTCTTTACAATGCGCTGAATGTCATTATCTCCGAATGTGCGGAGAACCCGGGCCGGGCTATAGAATTGCTGATGGAACTTAGCCAGTATCTGCGCAGCAGCTTTGATTTCCACAATCGTGATCAGACTGTTCCGCTGTATAAGGAGCTTGAGCTTGTGCGCTCGTACTTGTCGCTGGAACGCGCCCGCTTCGAGGAGCGGCTTCAGGTTGAATTCGATATCGCGGAACAGGCCAAGGCTTTAATTCCTCCGTTATCCATTCAACCCATCGTGGAGAATGCAATCCGTCACGGAATTATGCAGCGCGCGAACGGCGGAATGATTAAAATTTCCATACGAACCCGGGAAAAAGGCATACTTGTTGTCGTGGAAGATAACGGAGTGGGGATGACGCCCGATAAAGTGGAGCAGATTCTGTCCAATGCCGGAGAAGCGGGTGGTGTGGGGCTGCGGAATATCCATCGCAGACTCGTTTCCCTCTACGGAAGCGGCCTGCAGATCAGCAGCGAGCCTGATGACGGGACGATTGTAAGCTTCCATATTCCGCATAACCCGCCCGCCTGATAAACAGACTCTGGAAGCTGAATTTTTGCATTATGAACAAACGAACCTGCTCGCTTGTATACGAGACTGCTTGATTATCTTAAAGGTGGGGACGCTAACATGATGAAGGCCATTTTGGTAGATGATGAGAGATCGGCTTTAATCCAATTGGAAAGGCTGCTGCGTGCAGATGGACGCGTCGAGGCGGCGGGAATGTTCAACTCCGCTGCGGCTGCGTTGGAATATCTGGTGTCCGGACGGGCGGATATCGTATTTCTGGATATTGGCATGCCCGAAATCAGTGGTCTGGAGGCTGCAGAACTCATTCAACAGCTGGACATCGACGTTCATGTGGTGTTTGTGACCGCTTATTCGGAATATGCCATTGAAGCGTTTGAACTGCAGGCCCTGGATTATTTGCTGAAGCCGGTGCATCCCCAGCGACTGTCCAAAACGATCGACCGGATCGCCGGAAAGGCAAAAGAAAACAAAGAGCCTGCCTCCGTCAAGGAACCCAATGTGCTTTGTTTTCAAAGGCTTGAGATTACAGATAGCGTTACCGGCAGTACAGGCGACGGACATTTTAAATGGCGGACGCTGAAATCCCAGGAACTGTTTGCCTATCTGCTGCAAAACGGACGAGAGTGGATCAGCAAGCAGGAACTGCTGAATGTGCTGTGGCCTGATTACACGCCTGATAAGGCTGTGGTCCATTTGCACACTTCCATATATCAAATCCGCAAGGCGATCAAGGAATGGGTGTATGGCACCAAGCTGGAGTTCAGTCTGGACAGGTATAGGCTTACCCTCGGCGGCTGTACGACGGATGTAGAGGAATTTGAGCGGGGCATGGCGGAAATTTACGCGTCCGGGCGGCCGGATGCGGCCCGGCTGGATCAGATCCTTGGCTTGTACCGCGGAAATTATTTGGAAGAGCATGATTATCCCTGGGCCTACTCCAAAAGAGAGAAGCTGCGCAGGAAGTATATAAAAGGCGTAATGGACGCCGCGGCAGACGAAATGCGTACAGGCCACTTCCGGCGGGCGGCCGAGCGGCTGCTGGCCCTGCAGTATAAGGAACCCTATTCGGAAGAGGTTTGCTGCCAGCTATTGGAGCTGTATGCCCGCATGGGGGATTACAAAGCGGCGGAGGAGCATTACGGCAGCTTCACTCAGCTGCTGAAAGACGATCTGGGTATCCGTCCAGAGCCCTCTACCCGGCAGCTGTTCGAACGGCTGCTTACACAGCGTCCTCCGCAAGCACTTACCTGAACAAGAAAAAGTGGCTGTCCCGATTGTGAACTGCACCCCGTCAAGTAGACAGTACAAAAAATAAAAGATCACTAAGCGGCCTTGGTTCTGAATTCAATGGGACTGAGGCCGTTTAGTTTTGCCTGCAACCGTTCATTATTGTAAAAG
>NZ_JBJURI010000054.1:0-26414 GCF_046098255.1 Paenibacillus jiangxiensis | reverse complement strand
GAGTCTGGGCCGTGTCTCAGTCCCAGTGTGGCCGATCACCCTCTCAGGTCGGCTACGCATCGTCGCCTTGGTAGGCCATTACCCCACCAACTAGCTAATGCGCCGCAGGCCCATCCTCAAGTGACAGATTGCTCCGTCTTTCATCGCTTCCCCATGCGAGAAAACGAATTATCCGGTATTAGCTACCGTTTCCGGTAGTTATCCCAGTCTTAAGGGCAGGTTGCCTACGTGTTACTCACCCGTCCGCCGCTAACTCTCAGAGGAGCAAGCTCCTCATCAAGTCCGCTCGACTTGCATGTATTAGGCACGCCGCCAGCGTTCGTCCTGAGCCAGGATCAAACTCTCCAATAAAAATGTTACAAAGTAACATCGGCCTCACCGGATTTGGGTTCCACTCGACAGAGTGAATCAAATTCGGCGAGCCTATCGAAAAGAGCGATTAAGCTCATTTGAATCTGACGAGATTAATATCTCAATGTTCGCTCCGTCATTCATTCTGTCATAGACACGAACCAAATGACTTTGCGAATCGGTTTTACGATGTAAAACCTACTCACTCGTTGTTCAGTTTTCAAAGATCAAACTTATTGTTTCGCCGCTGTATCTCATCTCTCAGCAACTCTTATAGTATACCACATCAAAACATCAGTTGCAACACTTTTTTTTATTAACCTTCCGAGTTTTCTGTGCTTACCAAGCTGCTTTTAACTTTTAGCGACAAAAAATAATATATCACATCTCACTATAAAAAAGCAACCTTTAAGAAATGATTTCTTCAATGTAAAGATTGGTGTTCTGGACGAGATTGATAATCTCTCCATCGATATTAACCATAGGGCGAGTGGGATAGTCCCTATCTGCAAAAACAATTTCTCCTGTCCGTTGATCATTCAACCGGATTTTTGTCCCAATCCCAAGCTGGGTGGCTTTGCTGATGAAGGTTTGCACGATTGCCGGGTCCAGCTTGCCGAATGCTTCGCTTTTAATCTCCTCCAGCACCAGATAAGGGGATTGAGCCTTGCGATATGCCTTTTGCAAAGTCATCGCATGGAAAATGTCAGCTACGCTCGCAATTCTGGCGTAAATATGTGTTTGCTGTCCCTTGATCTTCATCGGATAGCCGGACCCATCCACTTTTTCGTGATGCTGAAGAGCAGCCAGACGTACTCCTTCATTGATTCCTTTAACCTTCGAAAGCAATTCATACCCGTAAATGGTATGCTGTCTCATTTCAGCAGCTTCCTCTGCTGCAAGAGCAGAGGGTTTATGAAGAATATTATGATCCACCTTTGCATTTCCAATGTCATGAAGCAGACCGGCAAAAGCTGCCGGTATCCAGTCTTTCTGGGGAAGGCCGGACCACTGAGCAAGTAAATAAGAAGTGAGCGAGCACATGACTGCATTATGATAAATATAATCCGATTCTGACATCGATTGTGGAGTAAACGTGATTACATTATATTTGTGTATGTAATTAAACATTTCCTTTAACCGGGTACGCAGCTCCAACACTGGCAGCTCTGATACAAGAACTAAATGGAATGCCTGCTTAACAAGCGCTAAGGTCTTATCGTATGCCTCATTAAACTTGGCCCATTCATTCTCTTCAGCTTTAAAGTCGGATGATGCCAAGGTTGAATTTTCCTTATTCTTGGCCTGTTGTTTCGCTGCTTGCTTAATGCCTTCCAGCGCTTTATAACCCTCAACAGTCTGATCCATTTCAATTTCTACTTCTTTAATCAAAAACGCATGCAAAATCTCCATATCGCGTGGAAGCAATACTTGGCCCTTAGAAAGAAGAACACTTCCAAGTTCAGTATGAACATCGTTTTTCAATTTAAATCCGGGGATTACATCTTTGATAGGTAGCATTGTCATCGTTGTATTGAACCTCTCTGTTTCCGGAGGGCTGATTTTACGCCGCTCTTGTCGACTTTTATGGAAGCACCACTATTTTACAAGCTGAGTCTATTATATTACTTATCTCCTAGTTCTGTACATCGTTTTTGTCTCTCTTATAATGACTTAAGTCCTAATGAAATATAAACAAAAAAGAAGGGACTCCCTCAAGGAATCCCTTCTACTATCCACTTCTATTGCTGCTCTTCCGAAGAGTCGGGACTGCTGTCTCCAACCGGATCCTGAACATCCGCTTCATTCTCCATTAGCTCATCCATCAGCTCTTCTGATTCTTCGTTCTTGTTGACGCGGCATACGGTTGCAACGGCATCCTCTTCACGAATATTGATCAGCTTAACACCCTGTGTATTCCGTCCCATAGTGGATATGCCCTCCATGCTGGTACGGATGAGTGTACCACTGGCCGTGATGATCATAAGATCTTCTTCCTCTTTAACAACCTTAAGACCCACAACCGGTCCATTTTTCTCCGTGATGTTAATCGTTTTAATCCCTTTACCGCCCCGGCTTTGGACACGGTATTCCGAAGTAGGTGTCCGTTTGCCGTAACCTCTCGTCGTTACGATCAGGATATCCAGCTCTTTGTCCACGACATCCATACCGATGACAGCATCCTCTTCATCAAGGGTAATCCCCTTGACGCCTGTAGCGCTGCGTCCCATCGAACGAACATCGCTTTCCGGGAAGCGGATGGACATGCCGTTCGCAGTACCGATAACCATTTCCTGTTCTCCATCGGTCAGCTTCACTTCAATAAGCGCGTCATCTTCACGAAGGTTAATCGCGATAAGCCCGCCTTTGCGAATATTCACATAATCATCAAGCGGTGTCTTCTTTATGATACCTTGACGTGTTGCGAAGAAAAGATACTTGCCATCCTCAAACTGCTCGACTGGAATAACCGCATTAACGGATTCGCCCTGCTCAATCTGGATCAGATTGATGATCGGTGTTCCGCGTGCCGTCCGGCTCAGATCAGGGATTTCATAAGCCTTAATCCGGTAAACCTTCCCTTTGTCGGTGAAGAACAGCAGATGATGGTGGGAGTTCGTTACAAACAGGTGCTCCACGAAATCCTCCGTTTTGGTATCCATCCCCACGACACCTCGGCCGCCGCGCTTCTGATTCCGGTAGGTTGTAACCGGTAGCCGCTTGATATAACCGGTATGAGTAATGGTGATGATTACATCTTCACGCGGGATCAGATCCTCATCAAGAATGCTCTCTTCACCGACTGTAATCTCGGTACGGCGTTCATCAGCGAAGCGTTCCTTCAGTTCATTCAGTTCTTCGCTGATAATATTCAATACCAGCTGCTCATTAGCCAGAATCTCACGATACTCCTGGATTTTCTGCAGCAGCTCGTTATATTCGTTCTCAATCTTCTCGCGTTCCAGTCCTGTAAGACGCTGGAGACGCATATCCAAAATGGCCTGCGCCTGCTCATAGCTGAGCGAGAAACGCTCCATCAACCCGTCACGCGCGGTTTCGGTCGTTGGTGAAGAACGGATCAGGGCGATAACCTCATCCAGATTATCGAGCGCAATCCGCAAGCCCTCCAGGATATGGGCTCTGGCCTCTGCCTTTTTCAGATCAAATTCCGTCCGGCGACGAATAACTTCGATCTGGTGCTGTAAATAATGATAAAGAACATCCCGCAGGTTCAGAATCTTTGGCTCTTTGTTGACAATTGCCAGCATATTGATTCCGAACGTCGACTGCATCGCGGTGTGCTTGAACAGGTTATTTAACACCACATTAGGATTGACATCCCGGCGCAGCTCAATGACAATCCGCATACCGTTACGGTCGGATTCGTCACGAAGATCCGTGATGCCCTCAATCCGCTTGTCGCGGACAAGCTCGGCAATCTTCTCTACCAAACGAGCCTTGTTTACCTGATAAGGCAATTCCTCCACAATGATACGCGCCTTGTTGCCGACCTCTTCAATGTTGGTCTTCGCACGCATTGTAACGGAGCCTCTGCCGGTCTGATAAGCCTGCCGTATTCCGGAACGGCCCAAAATATAGCCTGCCGTCGGGAAATCCGGCCCTTGGATATAATCCATCAATTCCAAGGGGGTAATGTCCGGGTACTGGATCAGGGCCTGAACCCCGTCGATGACTTCTCCCAAATTGTGCGGGGGTATATTTGTAGCCATACCGACCGCAATCCCGCCCACTCCATTCACCAGCAGATTCGGAAATCTGGCCGGAAGTACAGCCGGTTCATTTTCCTCGCCATCATAGTTTGGCATGAAATCGACCGTTTCTTTATTCAAATCGCGCAGCATCTCCATAGCGATTTTGGAAAGGCGCGCTTCCGTATAACGCATCGCCGCAGCCATATCGCCGTCAATGGAGCCGAAGTTGCCGTGTCCATCGACCAACATATAACGAAGCGAGAACTCCTGCGCCATACGCACCATGGTCTCATAAACAGCGGAGTCACCATGGGGGTGATACTTACCGATAACTTCGCCGACAATTCTCGCCGACTTTTTATAGGGTTTATCCGGAGACATACCCAGTTCGGACATCGCATACAAGATACGCCGGTGAACCGGCTTCAATCCATCCCGCACATCCGGCAGAGCCCGGCTGACAATAATGCTCATCGCATAATCCATGAATGATTCGCGCATTTCGATGCCGATATCCCTGTTGACGATCTGCGGGTTATTTTGATCCGCCATGCTGGACCTCCTCTTTCTTAACCACTCTGCACTACTCTATTGTGAAAAGCCTGCAAGGCTCAAAACGCCGTCCCAAACGCTGTACTCCATCCTTATAATTATAATAGTTTCACAATTAGATCACAATTAAACGTACGTTAAAAAGCGACCTCCAAAGGAAATAAGTTGCGGCTGGGGATTAGCCCTGCCTTTTCGTCCTGCCCGACATACAAATAAAGTATACGTCTGTTCCGCCCGCCATTGCCCATGATTCGAAGTGGTATCATCCTGAAAATAGCAGACATGAATCCATGAAAAAAGAGCAGAAGTCGTTTTATTAGGCAGTAAACACAAAAAATCGCCGTATTTCTCTATTATACCACTGTTTTACACGCTTGTCCTATTGTTTGCCTGTTTTTGGGAATCAAATCTTGATATCTGTCTCAATATTTCTGAAACTTTCATGAAAGGATGATGGTTCTTGTCCATCCAACGGGTCTCCAGTAAATGGGCTAAAACAATTGCCATGATGCCCAACCTGAAACTGATCCCTTATATTCCCGACACCAGATTATACAGTCATGAGAGCCTGGAGGAAATGCTGAGAGCTTATAAGGTTGTCTACGTAAAACCTGACTCTGGAACTTACGGACTGGGTGTCATGAGAGCGGAGATTGAACAGGATCCCGAATCATCTCAGGAAAATCAAGCTAGTGCCGGCAGCCCTTACAGTCTTCGGTTTGGAACTACCAGCTGCAGTTATGAGTCGCTGGAAAAGCTTCATGAAGCCATTATGATGCAAATCGCCCGCCGCACATTTATTATCCAGCGAGGAATTCATTTACTCAATTATCAAGGCCGGGCTTTTGACCTTCGCATCCTGACGCAAAAAAATTTGCAGGGAAAATGGGAAACTACAGGATTTATAGGACGCGTGGCAGCGGCAGGAAAGATTATTACAAACTATCACAGCGGCGGTACGATTGCCGAGTTTCACACCCTTCTATCATGCCACTCCGACCGCCAGGAGACTGCCCAGCTAGAACGAAGGCTTGCACTGCTGGGAGAAAGAACCGGACGGCAGCTGGAAAAAAGCTATCCCCGCTTAAAAGAAATCGGTCTGGATATCGGAATAGACGAACAGCTGCATCCCTGGGTTCTGGAAGTCAACACGCTTCCTTCCCTTTACGTCTTCGGCAAGCTTTCCGACAAAAACATTTACAAGCGCATCCGAAAATATGCCGTTGCCTATGGCCGCAATCCTTCAAGCGCTGCCTCCGTCACCTCCAAGAAGCCGTCAGCCCGTACAAGGAACAATCCTTCGACGGCCTGGAAGAAAAAAGCCTGATCTGAATAAAAAATGGCGCCCGCGGGCGCCTCTTATTTTGCAGCCGGGTGATCGACCCGGCCTTTCTCTGCAATTAAATATCCAAATTTTTAACGTATTTGGCGTGCTCCTGAATGAAGTTGCGGCGCGGTTCCACATTATCACCCATCAGCGTATCAAACAGCGAATCCGCCAGCATGGCATCCCCAATGCTTACCTGAAGCATCGTCCGGCTTTCCGGGTCCATCGTGGTTTCCCACAGCTGAGCCGCATTCATCTCGCCAAGACCTTTATAGCGCTGAACGTTGAACTTTGCATTTTCGCCGAATTCCTGAATGATCTCATCACGCTCGGCCTCGGAATTGGCGTAACGCACCACTTTGTTCCGCTCAACCTTGAACAGCGGCGGCTGGGCGATATACACATAACCCGCATCAATAATCTGTCGCATATACCGGTAAAAGAACGTGAGCAGCAGTGTACGGATATGGGCTCCGTCTACATCAGCATCCGTCATAATAATGACCTTGTGATAACGCGCTTTGGAAATATCAAAATCTTCACCGATTCCTGTTCCCAATGCTGTCACCATGGCGCGAATCTCTTCACTGGACAAGATCCGGTCAAGGCGCGCCTTCTCCACGTTCAGGATTTTACCGCGAATCGGCAAAATCGCCTGGAAGTGCCGGTCACGGCCCTGTTTCGCCGATCCGCCGGCAGAATCCCCTTCGACGATATACAATTCGCTGATGGAAGCGTCCTTAGAGGAGCAATCGGCCAGCTTGCCCGGCAGGGAGCTGATCTCCAACGCGCTTTTACGGCGGGTTAATTCACGAGCCTTACGGGCTGCTTCCCTTGCACGTGCAGCCTGCAGCGCTTTATCCACAACACGGCGGGAAACGGAAGGATTTTCATCCAGAAACTCCTGCAGCTTCTCTGCGAACAGGGATTCTACAATCCCGCGCACCTCGCTGTTGCCAAGCTTTGTTTTCGTCTGTCCTTCGAATTGCGGCTCCGGAATTTTGACGGAAATAATAGCTGTCAGGCCTTCACGAACATCATCACCGGTCAGGTTGGCATTATTGTCCTTGATCATCCCCGCTTTGCGGGCATAGTCGTTGATAATCCGCGTCAATGCGCTCTTGAAGCCGGATTCATGCGTTCCGCCCTCATGCGTATTGATATTGTTGGCAAACGAATAGATATTCTCTGTATAGCTGTCATTGTACTGCAGCGCCACTTCCACCTGAATGGCATCCCGTTGCCCTTCTACGTAGATCGGATTTTCGTGCAGCACTTCCCTCTTTTCATTGAGGTACTCAACATACTGACTGATTCCGCCCTCGTAATGAAAAGAAGCGCTGTCTCCCGTTCTTTCATCCTTCAGGCTGATGGAGATGCCTTTATTCAGAAACGCCAGCTCACGGATCCGGGTAAGCAGCGTATCATAATCATAAACCGTCGTTTCTGTGAAAATTTCATGGTCAGGGAAAAAACGGGTTTGGGTTCCGGTTTCCTCCGTCTCACCGATCACTTTCACATCATACTGAGGCACACCCCGGTGATATTCCTGCTGATAAATATGTCCGTCCCGTTTAACCGTGACGATCACCTTGCTGGAAAGGGCGTTTACGACGGATACACCCACCCCGTGCAGACCGCCTGATACTTTATAGCCCCCGCCACCGAATTTGCCTCCGGCATGCAGAACGGTCATTACAACCTCAAGGGCTGATTTTTTCATCTTGGCATGTTCGCTGACAGGAATGCCCCGCCCGTTATCGATGACGGTAACGCTGTTATCTTCATGAACGATAACCTGAATGGTATCGCAGTATCCGGCCAAAGCTTCATCGATGCTGTTGTCCACTACTTCCCACACCAGATGATGGAGCCCTTTTACGCTGGTCGATCCAATATACATACCAGGCCGTTTGCGAACAGCCTCCAATCCCTCAAGGACCTGAATCTCGCCCGCATCATAAGTTGGTTGATTCATAGACATGCCTTTCACCTACTTTTATAGATTCAATAGCTAACAATTGCGTTAAATGCATGTTACGGAAGTATATGCTCAAGCAAGATCAGTCAATACATTTGCCCTTTTTTTCAGCGTGTTGGATGAAATCGGGGAATAATAGACCGTGCTCTTGGTGACGACAATGGATTTGGCTTCTTCTTCACTGATCATTTCAATATGCTTCTGCTTCTGGGCATGATTAACGTACTGTTTGGAGATTTTGGAGGATTTCTCAATGGAAATGTCAAAAATGGCAACAAGCTCGGAGGACCGTATAATTTTATCTCCGCCAAGGTGAATATACATGACCGTTGTTCACTCCTTAAAATTCCACATGTCCCGCATGGACATGATAGATGCTGGCTTCCTTCAGCCGTCCGGCATTCAGGCTTTCAATCCCGGTTGCAGTGATAAAAGTCTGGACCTTGCTCTGGAAGGTTTCTATAAGCTGTGTCTGCCTGTACGGATCCAGCTCGGAGAGAACGTCATCGAGCAGCAGTACAGGGTACTCGCCAATCTCCTCGTGAATCAGTTCAATTTCGGCGAGCTTCAAAGACAGAGCTGTCGTTCGCTGCTGTCCCTGTGAACCGTAAGTATGCACTTCTTTGCCGTTAATGGCAAACGCCAAATCATCACGGTGGGGACCCGCAAGCGTCATGCCGCGCCTGATTTCCTGATCTCTCATTTGTGATAACTTTAACATAAATCGGTCCAATAAAACAGCTTCATCTTCTTCCTCCGCCTCGCCAAAGGAAGGAACATAGCTTAATTTGAGCTCTTCGCCGCCCCCGGTAATGCCCTGATGAATCTCTTCAGCCCATCTTTGCAATTTCTTTATGAATTGTTTCCTTTTTTTCACAATTTTAACACCGTGCTCAATCAGCTGCTCATTCCAGACCTCCAGCATGATCTGAATCGATGCAGGATCCTTGCCCCAAGCCTGTTTGAGCAGGTTGTTGCGCTGAATCAGCACTTTTTGATACTGCTGCAGGTGGTAGAGATAGCCTGGCGCTACCTGCCCGATCTCCATGTCAAGAAACCGGCGGCGGACCCCCGGCGTTCCTTTTACGATTTCAAGATCCTCGGGCGCAAACATGACAACATTGAGCGTGCCTACAAAATCGCTGAGCTTCCGCTGCTCCAGGCCGTTGATCTTCGCTCTTTTGCCCTGCGGGGATATGGCCAGTTCAAGCCTGACATCTCCATACTTCTTGCTGACAGAGGACGATAAATAGGCAGAGGAGCCGTCAAAAGAGATCAGCTCCTTGTCCCTAGCCGTACGATGGCTTTTGGTGAGTGCCAGTACGAAAATGGCTTCGACCAGATTGGTCTTGCCCTGCGCGTTCTGTCCAATCAGCAGATTCACCGGTCCGAATGAATCCAGCTCCAGCTGTGAGTAATTACGGTAATGCTGCAAGTGGATGTTGTTCACAAACACGCTTGGTCCCCCTCGTTCTATGACCTGGCGGAGGATTCTGCAGCCTTGTGTAGGCCGTCAGGAGCCGGCTGTCACTTCAAAGCTGCCTTCCCCGGCCACCTCAACGGCATCTCCCGGATACAACTTGCGGCCGCGGCGTTCTTCGACTTCACCGTTGACGCGGACGGCTCCCTCCTGCAGCAGGGCCTTGGCCATGCCGCCTGTTGGTACACAATCGGCCAATTTCAGAAATTGATCGAGTTTAATAAATTCACTTTGGATGGATATCCGTTTCACGGCATATCGTTCCTTTCTTCCTGACGGAGATGTTATCCACATGTGAATAATCTGCCCGTGTTGTCAGCACAAACGGCTGCTGTTGATAATTTTAAACCATACGCTTGCAAAGGTGTATGGAATTAGTTGGTGGTGCGGTAAGGCAGAATGATGTACAGCGCATTGCTGTCGTCCACCGGCTTCAAAATAATCGGGCTCATAATACCGGTAAAAGCAATCATGAGCTGATCGCTGTCCACAACTTTGAGCACATCGAGCATATATTTGGAGTTGAAGGAAATTTTGAGCGGCTCGCCTTCAAATTTGGATACATTCAGCTCCTCGCGTACTTTCCCGAGCTCTGATGAGCTGGAGGAAATCTCGAGCCCCCCATTTTCCATGGACTGCATTCTTACAATGTTTGTTTTCTCCTCGCGGGAGAGAAGATATGCCCGGTCAATGGACTCGCTTAAACTTTTTGTATCTACAACCAGTTCTGTTTTGTAGGAGGTCGGAATAATTCTAGAAGTATCAGGATACGTTCCGTCCAAAATGCGCGAGTAGAACAGGACGCGGTCGATTTTGAACAGCACCTGGTTATCCGCGACCACGATGTCAACCAGCGTATTCTGGTCCGGTATGATTTTACTCAGCTCATTCAGCGTTTTACCCGCAATGACGACGTTGCTGAAACGAAGCCCTTCGGCCGTTTCCAGGTGCGCGCTGCGTGTAGCCAGCCGGTGGCGGTCGGTAGCGACAAACTTCAGCTCATTATCCGCCAGATTCCACAGCACGCCTGTAAGAATCGGAGTGGTCTCGTGGGTGGAAATGGAGAATACCGTCTGTTTGATCATATTTTTGAGCAGATCGCCAGGGATGGACAGCACCTGATTCTCCTCAATGTTCGGCAGCACCGGAAATTCTTCCGGATCCAGTCCGACCATCTGAATTTCGGTGGCTCCGGAGGAGATGAACGCCTGGAACTGGTCGCGGACCTCCATCTGTACCTCTTGCGAAGGGAGTTTTTTAATGATTTCCACAAAAAACTTGGCAGGCAGCACAACACTTCCCGGTTGATCCACCTGTACGATTGTGCGCTCCCCATCCTCAATCGGGATAAAGGATTGAATGGATATGTCGGTATCGCTGGCAGTCAGCGTCAGCCCCTGATGGTTTACGTCCAGCTTGATGCCGCTCAGGATCGGGATCGTTGTCCGGCTGGAGATCGCTTTGGATACATGTTGAATGGCTTCGTTCAAAAATTGCTTCAAAATACTGATTTTCATAAGTTCCTCCTACAAGGGAATTGGCAAAAAGAAGGCTGCCTGTTGCGTGTCGCGTAGCTGTTCTTTTCTTCGGCGAAGCCGGTTCTTCTTATGATGTATATTTAATAAAAAATAGTAGTAATAGTATTAGGTGGCCTGAATATGTGGATAAGTAGGCCTAAAGGCAACAAATGAAGCCTATCCACATGTGTATAGATTGTGCATAGGCTTTGAACTTGTTCACGAAGGATTTTTGATTTTCTCTGTAATGTTGTTAATAACTTTGTACAGCTCCTGATCGTTTTGAATCGATTTGGAGATTTTCTCATGCGCATGAATCACGGTCGTATGGTCACGTCCACCGAAGGCCTCTCCGATCTTGGGCAGGGAGTAGTCCGTCAGCTCGCGGGACAGGTACATGGCGATTTGCCGCGGAAAAGCCACTGCTTTGGTACGCTTGCGCGCCTTGAAATCCTCAAGCCGCAAATTATAGTACTCGCCGACATGCTGCTGAATATCCTGGATCGTTATCATCTTAGGACGGCTTGAAGGAATAATATCCTTGAGCGCTTCCGCAGCCAGATGGGTCGTCACATCCTGATTCGTAAGGGAAGAGTAGGCAACAACGCGGATCAGCGCACCCTCAAGCTCGCGGATATTCGTATCGATCTGATTGGCGATATAGACCATCGCTTCGTTCGGGATGTCCAGCTTCTCGGCCTTCGCTTTTTTGCGCAAAATGGCGATCCGGGTCTCCAGATCCGGCGGCTGAATGTCCGTGATCAGGCCCCATTCGAAGCGGGAGCGCAGGCGTTCCTCCAATGTCGGAATTTCCTTGGGAGGACGGTCGCTTGAGATGATGATCTGCTTGCGTTCTTCATGCAGCGCATTAAAAGTATGGAAAAATTCCTCCTGCGTTGATTCCTTGCCTGCCAGGAACTGAATATCGTCAATGAGCAAAATATCAATGTTGCGGTATTTGTTGCGGAAGCTTTCTCCGCGGTTGTCCCGAATGGCATTGATAAATTCATTTGTAAATTTCTCGGAAGACAAGTACACGACCTTGCTGGTCGGATTATGCTCCAGAATGTAATGGCCGATCGCGTGCATCAGATGTGTCTTGCCCAAGCCTACGCCGCCGTACAGAAACAGCGGATTATATGCTTTAGCCGGCGCTTCGGCGACGGCCAGGGAAGCCGCATGGGCAAATCGGTTGCCGGATCCGATGACAAAGGTATCAAATGTATATTTCGGATTCAGCATATGAGAGACCGCTTCTTCCTGAACCACAGTTGGCTGCTGGGGCAGCTGCTGGGGATCCGGCTCGGCAGGTTTGTTTTCCTCAATCATAAACTTGACGTCAACCTGCTTCCCGAGCAGCTCATACACCGTAGAGGCGACCAGCTTCGTGTAACGGCTCTCCAGCCATTCAACGGCAAAAGTTGTCGGCGCGGAAATCACAATGGAGTGATCATTCAGCTTCGTTGCCTTGGTCGCTTTAAACCAGGTATCAAAGCTTGGTTTGCTCAGCTTGGTTTGTATAATGGATAAAATTTCTTGCCATAATTCGGAAGTATGGCTCTCCACAGACTGTCACTCCTTTTAAATCCTCCAAATGTGGCTTAAGCCATAAGCACAAAAAAAGCCCATCCGCTCCGCTGACAAAAACGGCACAAAATGAGGGGAAACGCAGCACAAATCATCCCGAAATCGGCACAAGTCGGAAGTCTTGCCTGTTCAGGCCAGGCATGTCGGGCTTGGTGTTCGGGAAAATGACTGAGCGGTCCGTTCCGTTCCTCTTCATTTTGCAGACCGGGAAGGAAATATAAATGTCGAAATGTAATGAAAATTGTAGAATATATCCCCAGAATCCAAAATTCACACAATCATATAAATATGGATAACTCAAAATTGTTCACAACTTTATCCACAGGCTGTTGATAAGATGGAGGGATAAATCACATATTCACAATCAAAAAGTAATATAATCATAGCAAAAGAAACCCTCTATTTCAATGTATCCGTCGATTTTATCCACAAATTCAAGCTGTTGTGTATAATTTTTATTCACAACACAAGATATTGTTTATAAGTTGTTCAGTTTTCGACATGAACCCTGTTTTTGGCCAACCAACTTATTCACAGGTTATGACGAAGCGGCTCACATTGAAAATGTTTATAAACATATGTGTATAACTGTGACAGTCTGTCATAGCTGTGGAAAACTTTTTTCTGTTAAAACGACTTTATTCCCAAAAAACATCTATTGAGGATTTCTAAAAATGAAATTTTCATATGGATCATTGAAAAGAGGGAGAGGCTGATCCCCTGAAAGAAGGTTGACATTCCAAACTGTACGTGGTTAAATGTATAAAGGTGTTTTTTGTGGAGCTATGATGTTATTCCATATAAAACGTATTCTTTGTAAGGAGGTGCAATACATTGAGACCGACCTTCAAACCGAACGTCAGCAAGCGTAAAAAAGTCCACGGCTTCCGCAAAAGAATGAGCACGAAGAACGGACGTAAAGTGCTGGCAGCGCGCCGTCAAAAAGGCAGAAAAGTATTGAGTGCATAATATAGGTGCATGGAGACCACTGCGGTGGTCTTTTTTTCATACATGTGCCTTTTTCTTTCTAAAATCAAATGAAAAGCTTGCAGATGTCTGAAAACAGCTGCTATATATATGAAGCTTTTTTTTCAAAAGGTTATATCCTGCATTCAGGGATATACTGAAAAATAAGGGTTTGGCGGCCAGGAGAGGCCGAAAAAGTGAGGAGCAAGGAGAAGCGCCGTGCAGAGAAAATTGCGTCTTCGAAACCGGGCGGATTTTTCGCGCGTATACCGTCACGGGAAATCTTTCGCCAATCATCAGCTTGTGGTGTACTGGTCCCGCCGAAAAGATGTGGATCAGTTTCGCGCGGGCATATCTGTCAGCAAAAAGATCGGTAACGCCGTTGTGCGCAACCGGATGCGCAGATTGCTTAAAGAAATCATCAGGCATCATGAACATGAAATTATGGAGCATGTCGACCTCATTTTTATTGTCCGCAAAGGCGCGGTAACGATGTCTTACAAGGAATTGGAAAAGAGCGTCTTGCATGTGATGCGTAAAGCGTCGCTGCTGAAGCCTGGACAAAGATAATAAGTTTCTTTGTATGGGCGGATATGATATCATTTACGTTGGAATGTAATGGTTAAGAGAGGGGTTATGAAGTGTCGCGATTGAAGACAAAACAGGGAAGATGGCTTCTCTTAATAGCAGTAATCGGACTAGTAGCTGTGCTGGCCGGATGTGGTGCGGCCAATAATCAGTACACCACGGCCGATTTGGCCAACAGCGAATCCTTCTGGCAGCGTAATGTCGTGTATTACTTTTCTTATGCGCTGGACACGTTTGCCCAATGGTTCAACGGTGAATACGGCCTGGGCGTCCTCGTCCTGGTGATTATCGTTCGTACAATAATTTTGCCTCTGACCCTCAAGCAGGTCAAGAGCTCCAGAGCCATGCAGGCGATTCAGCCTCAGCTGCAGGAAATACAGAAAAAATACAAGGACACGCCCGAAAAGGTTCAGCAGGAGACGATGAAGCTGTTCCAGGAGAACAAGGTCAATCCGATGGCCGGCTGTCTTCCACTGATTGTACAGATGCCTATCTTTATCGCGCTTTATAATGCTATTTATTATAACTCCGAACTGCGGGACCACACCTTCCTGTGGCTGCAGCTGGGGGAACCCGACCGCTTCTGGATTCTTCCGATTCTGGCGGCGATCACGACGTTTGTACAGACCTGGATGATGATGAAAATGAATCCGACGCCGCAGCAGGGACCGATGCAGTTCCTCCTGTGGGTATACCCGGTTCTGATCTTCATCATGTCCTACCAGTTCCCGTCGGCACTGCCGCTGTACTGGTTTTACAGCAACATTTACACGATCGTTCAGAACTACTTCTTGTACCGCAACAATGGCAAAATTGCAGCCGTGGCCAATGTGAAGGCTGCCGAGGCTGCCAAATCGAGCTCCAAAGGCAATAAAAAAAGCGGAAAGAAGGGAGCCAAAAAATCAAGATGACGAAGGTCGTAGCAACAGGAAAAACCATTGAAGATGCTGTAGAACAAGGGCTGTCCCAATTGGGGACAAGCCGGAAACGCGTTAACGTTACCGTGTTGGAGCAGCCGTCAAAAGGATTCCTGGGCTTCATCGGGGCCAGGAAAGCGAAGGTGGAATTGACGCTCCTTCCCGAACCGGCCGTTGATGAGGCTAAAGCGGCAGAGTCATCACATGTGCACGATTCCCCGGCACAGCCCGTGAAGGAAGAGCACCTTGTAGAGCAGCTTTCCGCCGCAGTGGCAGCGGAGCCTGCAAGCAAAATCGACCCTTATGAAGAAGCCGTTCGGTTTGTACACGAGACGGCTGCGGGAATGGGACTTGAGGTAGAGGTGGAGCTGCGCCACGGCAAGGATGAGAGCGTGATGGACATTTCCGGATCCGATCTGGGCATGCTCATCGGGCGCCGCGGCCAAACGCTTGATGCGCTTCAATATTTAACGAATATTGTGGCTAACCGCCATGCGGACGGCTATGTTAAAATTGTGCTGGATGCTGAAAATTTCCGGCTGCGCCGTCAGAAGACACTGGAGAACCTTGCGGAACGGCTCGCTGCCCAGGTGGTCCGGACCGGCAAGGAAGTGATTCTGGAGCCCATGCCTCCCAATGAACGCAAGACGATTCACGCAGCGCTGCAGCGTCACGTCGAAGTAAGAACCTTCAGTAAGGGGGACGAGCCTAACCGGCGCGTCATTATTGCCAAGAAGTAAAAGGATTGCAATGGCTTTCTGCATCACGCAGAGGCCATTGCTTTTTTTCGAGATATGAATGGTGTGAAGTTATATATGATTTTATATGAGAAAGAGGTGAAAGCTGTATGCTTAGCGATACAATTGCAGCCATTTCCACGGCCGTTGGAGAGAGTGGCATTGCCGTGATTCGTGTCAGCGGTCCTGACGCTGTAGTGGAAGTGGAACGTATTTTCAAAAGCAAAACCCCGTTGACACAAGCCGCGTCACACACGGTGCATTACGGCCATATTCTGAATCCGGAAAACGGAGAGAAGGTGGAAGAGGTTCTGGTAACGGTCATGCTTGCGCCGCGCTCCTTTACGATGGAGAATGTTGTGGAGATCAGCTCCCACGGCGGGGTTGTGGCAGTCAAGAGGGTGATGGATCTGCTGCTGCAGGAGAACATCCGGCTTGCCGAGCCAGGAGAATTCACAAAACGCGCTTTCCTGAACGGGCGAATTGACCTCAGCCAGGCGGAAGGGGTTATCGACCTGATCCGTTCCAAATCCGATAAGGCTTTCTCGATTGCATTGAAGCAGGTAGACGGCATGCTGTCTTCTAAAATCCGCAAGCTCCGTCATACGCTGGTAGAGACGCTGGCGCATATTGAGGTGAATATCGATTACCCCGAGCATGATGTGGAATCGTTAACCTCCCAGTTCATTAAGGAAAAAAGCAGTGAAGTGATGGCTGAAATCGACCGGCTGCTGCAGACGGCGGAGCAGGGGAAAATTTTGCGTGAAGGGATAACGACTGCGATTGTCGGCCGGCCGAATGTGGGCAAGTCGTCTCTGCTTAACACATTAGTGCAGGGGGAAAAGGCTATCGTAACGGACATTCCGGGGACTACGCGGGATGTCATCGAGGAGTATGTGACGATCCGCAATATTCCGTTGCGTCTGCTGGATACCGCCGGCATCCGGGAGACGATGGATGTGGTCGAACAGATTGGGGTGGAACGTTCCAAGAACGCGGTGAGCGAAGCGGACCTTATTTTGATGGTGATTAACGCCAGCGAGCCCTTACATCAGGATGAACTGGAATTAATGGAACAAATCCGCGGTAGACAAGCGATTGTCATTATGAATAAAATGGACTTACCTTCCCAGGTGGACCGGGACATTCTGCTTCGGTATTTCCCCGAAGAGCTTATCATTCCAATGTCGGTGAAGGAAGAGCAGGGGCTTGAAATGCTGGAGGAAGGCATATCCAAGCTGTTCTTTAGCGGCAAGCTGGAATCTGCCGATATGACTTATGTAAGCAATGTCAGACATATTGCGCTGCTTAAAAAGGCGAAGCAGTCATTGAAGGATGCTTATGAGGCGGCGGATCAATTTGTGCCAATTGATATGATTCAGATTGATGTGCGTCTGGCTTGGGAGCAATTAGGTGAAATTGTGGGCGATACGGCGCACGATGCGCTGATTGACCAAATTTTCTCCCAGTTTTGTCTGGGCAAGTAAGTTTTTTAGGAAGCGCGAAGGGCCTGCAGGCCTGTTTATATATTTTCATCAATATATTTACCGGACATTTCCGGCATACTAAAGGAGGAGAAAAAAATGGGATACCATGGCGGCAGCTATGATGTCATTGTCGTAGGTGCCGGACACGCTGGAGTAGAATCGGCACTTGCGGCGGCCCGAATGGGCGTTAAGACACTTATGATTACGATTAACTTGGATATGGTAGCGTTCATGCCTTGCAACCCGTCGATCGGCGGCCCGGCCAAAGGCCATGTCGTTCGTGAAATTGACGCGCTTGGCGGAGAAATGGGACGTAATATTGATAAAACTTTTATTCAGATGCGGATGCTGAATACTGGCAAAGGACCGGCCGTTCATGCGCTGCGTGCGCAAGCCGATAAGTTTTCTTATCAGCATACGATGAAAGAAACGTTGGAGATGGAGCCTAACCTGACGATGCGTCAAGGCATGGTAGAAGAGCTGATCGTTGAAGATGGACAATGCGTCGGTGTTATTACGAAGACAGGTACAGAATACCGAGCGACGGCCGTAGTGCTGACAACGGGTACCTACCTGCGCGGTAAAATTATTATGGGTGAGCTGATGTATGAAAGCGGGCCGAACAATCAGCAGCCATCCGTACGTTTGGCGGAGAACCTGCGCGAGCTTGGCTTTGAGCTGGTTCGATTCAAAACAGGTACACCACCGCGTGTGCATAAAGACAGCATTGATTTCAGTAAAACAGAGATTCAGCCTGGCGATGAAAAGCCGAAGTTTTTCTCTTATGAAACAAAATCCTCCGACAATGAGCAGCTTCCTTGCTGGCTCACTTACACATCGGAGGTCACGCATCAAATTATCAATGATAACCTGCATCGAGCACCGATGTTCTCTGGTGTCATTGAAGGAACGGGCCCGCGCTATTGCCCTTCGATTGAAGATAAAGTTGTTCGTTTCGCGGATAAATCGAAACATCAGATTTTCCTGGAGCCTGAAGGAAAGAACACGTCGGAATATTATGTCCAAGGTCTTTCCACAAGCTTGCCTGAAGACGTGCAGCTGTCCGTGCTCCGTTCTATTCCAGGGATGGAAAATGTGCAAATGATGCGTAATGGCTACGCTATTGAGTATGACGCCATTGTGCCAACCCAACTGCGTCCTTCGCTGGAAACGAAGCGCCTCCCGGGCCTGTTCACAGCTGGACAAATCAACGGCACTTCCGGTTATGAAGAAGCGGCAGGGCAGGGGATTATGGCCGGCATTAACGCCGCCCGTAAAGTACAAGGCAAAGAAGCGGTGATTCTGGACCGTTCCCAAGGCTACATCGGCGTACTGATTGATGACCTGGTAACCAAAGGAACCAATGAACCTTATCGCCTGTTGACTTCACGTGCAGAGTATCGCTTGCTGCTTCGTCATGATAATGCGGATCTGCGATTGACGCCAGTCGGCTATGAAATAGGTTTGATCACCGAAGAACGTTACCAAAGCTTCCTGGATAAGAAAAACAAAGTGGAGCAGGAGGTTGAACGTCTCGCTTCCGTGAAGGTTCGTCCGTCAGAAGTGAATGCCATGCTGGAAGCAGCCGGTTCGGCACCTATTCAGGATGGAAGCAATCTGCTGAACATGCTGCGTCGTCCGGAAGTTGGTTACGCGCAAATTGAGCAAATCTCACCGTCTTCGCTGGAGCTGGATGAAGAAATGAAGGAACAGGTAGAAATTCAGATCAAGTATGCCGGTTATATCGAGAAACAGCTTCAGCATGTAGAACGCCTGCAAAAAATGGAGAAGAAGAAGCTGCCTGAGGACATTGATTACAATGATATCCAGGGCCTTGCTATGGAAGCTAAGCAGAAATTGAATAAAATTCGTCCCGTTTCCATCGGGCAGGCTTCCCGGATTTCCGGGGTGACTCCTGCTGATATTTCCATTCTGCTTGTATATTTGGAGCATTATAACCGGGTGAAGGCGGCAAGAGCATAATGACAGATGATATTCAGCAGCAATTCCAGGAGAGACTCGCGGGTCATGGAATCAATCTTGATGATCGGCAGCTCGAACAGTTTGAGATTTATTTTCGTGAACTGGTGGATTGGAATGAAAAGATGAACCTAACCGGGATCACGGAACGTGAAGCAGTATATACGAAACATTTTTATGATTCGATATCGCTGGCTTTTTACACTGATATGGCTCAAGTTTCAAGCCTGGCTGATATCGGGTCCGGTGCCGGCTTCCCGGGAATACCTTTGAAAATATGCTTCCCGCATCTGCGGCTGACCATTATTGATTCTCTGCAAAAGCGGATCAACTTTTTACAGCATCTTTGTGAAACAGCAGGGCTTCAACAAGTCGATTTGATTCATGGAAGGGCGGAGGAAGTGGCCCGTAAGTCAGGCTATCGTGATAGCTATGATTTGGTCACGGCCAGAGCGGTTGCAAGGCTTGCTGTGCTCAATGAATTCTGTCTTCCTTTTGTCCGTAAGGGAGGAACCTTTGCTGCCATGAAAGGAAGCGATCCAACAGAGGAACTGCAGGAGGCAGCCTTCAGCCTGAAGGAGCTTAATGGCAAGGTGAGAGAGGTACAGGCTTTTCAATTACCGGTTGAGGAATCAGCCAGACATATTATCCTGATCGATAAAACGGGTGCTACTCCTCGTAAATATCCAAGAAAACCGGGAACACCTTTGAAAATGCCGTTAATCAAAAACTAGAATGAAGAGGGAGTGTTTCACGTGAAACACTCCCTCTTTTTGGTTTTGTAGTGTTGTATAAATCACTTCACTTCTTACATATCATTTTGGTAGGGCAAGGGGCTTATCAGTAAATTTTTGTGAATCACGAATCGCCCTATCCAGAGGGAGAGGGATTTCCCCAATGTAATTTCTTTTGTGAAGGAAGCCCTTACCTTTCTTTAATTGCAAGAAAAACCTCTGTTGGATGCGATAATTTCGGAGGTATCATCCCCTTAAATCGTAAGGAAAACTTCCACTAAACGCGGTCTGACTTATTTGAAATGCATCGATAGACGTTTTTCTTGTGAGTACAAAAGATCAAATCTAGAAGAAGGTCGTACTGCTAGTGCTTTTTTTGTAAGAGCAGGTATCAAAAAAGCTCTTCCCAGAAGAGCAATCTTTTAGTGGTTTTTAAAAGTAGGGATATGCACGCAGCAGCGGAGAGGACGAAGCAATTCCGAAAAAGCGGAGGGTTCGCCTTTGATCCCGAATTTCTAACGCTAAAAAATATAATGGAAATTCGGGATCAATAGCGATTGTAGGAATGCTTCGTTCTCGGAGCGTCTCACAACATTTAAAAGGCAGGCCCAGATCAAAGTTTTTTGGGACGCTCTTCATTATATAATAGGATAATAGTTGCAAAAGAGAAAAGCTTGCGCTGGAACAGATAGGATTATAGACAAAAAGGTGATAGAATAGAAGTAACCGTTTTTGTATTTCACACCGCCTGAAATTGGCAGCATTGAGTAAGTGAAGATGGCCAATAATTGGCAGGCACAGAGATATGTCCATTTTGAAATTAGGTGGTATTATACGGAATGAAAGAACAATTTTCAAAGCTGTTTGGTTTTACTGAGCGTACAAGTGGGGACGAGGTCAAAAATATCCCGATCCATGATATTGTAAGCAGCCCTTACCAGCCAAGAACGATCTTTGACGACGAGAAGATTGATGAGTTATGCCAGACGATTAAAACACATGGCGTAATTCAGCCGATCGTCGTTCGATTTCGAGACGGCCGTTACGAGATTATTGCAGGTGAACGGCGCTGGCGTGCGGTGACCAAGCTTGGCATGGAAAGCATACCAGCGATCGTCCGGGAATTTAATGATTCGCAAGCCGCTTCCATTGCATTAATTGAAAATTTGCAGCGGGAAGGGCTTACAGCCATTGAAGAAGCTGTAGCGTATCAGAAATTGATTGACCTGCATCAACTCACTCAGGAGAGTCTTGCCCAACGCCTTGGTAAAAGCCAATCCACCATTGCAAACAAAATTCGTTTGTTGAATCTGCCGGAAGCCGCCAAGACAGCGCTTATGGAGCGCAGCATTTCCGAAAGGCATGCCCGTGCTTTGCTTTCTTTGGACAATGAGGAACTGCAGCAGAAGGTGCTTTCCGAAATTATATCCAAAGAACTGAACGTAAAGCAGACAGAGGCAAGAATTGCTTATTATAAAGAAGCTTCCAAAATCAAAAAATCGAAACGTATTTCGTTTACCAAGGATGTCCGTCTGGCACTAAATACGATCAGGCAGTCTATTGATATGGTATCCGGCTCCGGTCTGGATATCAAAACAAAAGAAACCGACAATGAAGACCACTACGAAATCGTTATCCATATACCAAAACGCAAATGAGTAATTGAACCGTAAGAAAAACTTCTATCGACGTACATTCACAGAAGACAGACCGCGTTTAGCAGTAGTTTTTCTTGAGGTTATAGAATTGTTCAGCTCCGCTGAAAATTTATAAATTCTATAACCATAAAAAAGCGGCAGCGATTGCCGCTTTTTCTGTCTACAGCTCGTCTGCGTACAAATGAACAAGATATGACTACAAGAGACCCCCTATTAAATTATGAGGTGAACGAATTGTCCAAAATTATAGCCGTAGCGAATCAAAAGGGCGGAGTAGGTAAGACGACGACTTCCGTTAATTTGGGCGCCGGACTTGCTTCCCTCGGCAAACGGGTACTGCTCGTGGATATTGACCCGCAGGGCAACACGACAAGCGGAGTAGGCATCAACAAAGCTGATGTCCCTAACTGTATATATGATGTGCTCATTAATGAGGTTGATCCCAACGAAGCAATAACGTCTACGCAGGTGGAAGGTCTGGATATTATCCCGGCTACCATTCAATTGGCTGGTGCCGAGATTGAACTGGTGCCCACAATTTCCCGTGAGCTTCGACTGAAGAAGTCTCTTCAACTCGTAAAGCATAAATATGATTATATTTTGATTGATTGCCCGCCGTCTTTGGGTATTCTGACACTCAATTCTTTGACAGCCGCTGATTCGGTCATTATCCCAATCCAGTGCGAGTATTATGCATTGGAGGGGTTGAGCCAGCTGCTAAATACAGTAAGACTCGTTCAGAAGCATTTGAATACTTCATTGCAGATCGAGGGTGTGCTTTTAACGATGTTTGATGCTCGTACGAATCTTGGCATCCAGGTTATTGAGGAGGTCAAGAAGTATTTCCAGAACAAAGTCTATCAAACGATTATTCCGCGTAATGTTCGTTTAAGTGAGGCGCCATCGCACGGCCAATCCATCATCACCTACGACCCCCGTTCACGTGGAGCGGAAGTATATATTGAACTGGCAAAGGAAGTGGTTTCCTATGAGTAAAAGACTTGGGAAAGGCCTTGATGCCCTGATCCCATCCCTTTCGGTCAGTGATGACGATAAGGTAGTGGACATTCCGCTGACTCAGCTGCGTGCCAATCCCTACCAGCCACGCAAAACGTTTGAAGAGGATGCGATTAAAGAGCTGGCTGAGTCCATTCGTCAGCATGGTGTGATTCAGCCAATTATCGTAAGAAGTGTCCTGAAAGGATACGAGATCATTGCCGGTGAACGCCGCTTTAGAGCATCCCAATATTGCGGTAATACCACGATCCCAGCCGTAGTTCGAAACTTTACTGACCAACAGGTTATGGAAATTGCTCTTATCGAGAATATCCAGAGGGAAAACCTGAATGCAATGGAAGTGGCAGTGGCATATCAGGGCTTAATGGAGCAATTCTCTCTTACACAAGAAGAATTATCCATGAAGGTTGGCAAATCACGTTCTCACATTGCAAATTTCCTGAGATTGCTTTCCCTTCCTAGTGAGGTGAAAGACTATGTTTCACGTGGAACATTGTCTATGGGACATGCCAGAGCTATTGTGGGGTTGAAGGATGAGCAAGTCCTCAAGCAGCTTGCGAAGCAGTGTATTGATCAGCATTGGAGTGTCCGGGAACTGGAGCAGGCAGTTCAAAACCTTGATCGTAAAAACGATGACGACAAGAGCAAGCTAAAGAAGAAAAAGAAAGATCCTTATATTGAAAATGTAGAAGAGAGCTTGCGTGAGCGGTTTAAAACAACCGTAAGGATTAAACATAATAAAGATAAAGGGAAAATTGAACTGAATTACTACAGTCAACAGGATCTTGAAAGATTGCTTGAGCTATTGCAGTAAATAATGGAAGGACAAAAATAGAGGGTGCAAAAACGAAACAAAATGACATATCAACCTCCAGCGTAAGCTGGAAGGGATATGTCATTGTTGTGTCTGAATATGGGGATTAAGCCGTATGCGCAAAGCAGGACAATTTTACAAGGCAGAGGGGTAGAAGCAGCAAATGGCTGAATTAAACGGTCTAATTATGGAACAATTATCCTTGTTCATTGCAGGAATCACATTAGTTATTTTGATCCTGCTTATCATAGTGATGGTGCAAGGGGCAAAGCTGCGAAAAATGCACCGTAAATATGAGGTTATGATGTCGGGCAGCGGTGTGGATGATTTGGAAACACTGTTAATTGATTTAAAAGTACAAATGGATGCCATCGAGGATGAACAGCAGAAAAACCGCTCCATGATGGATGCCATCCGAGGCCGAATGAAAGGCATGAAAGCCAATATCGGGATGATCCGTTACAATGCTTTTAACGAACGGGGAGGAGAGCTGAGCTTTTCACTGGCTTTGCTGGATCAGGAAAGCAGTGGAATGGTGCTGACAGGCATTTACAATAGAGACGGGTCCTATGTATACGCCAAGCCGGTGGAAAGCGGCACATCCTCCTACTTATTGTCTGATGAAGAAAAGGAAGCTATTTCTCTTGCGCAGCAACAGGCACAGAACGGTAATGCCACTCTGTAATAGCTGAGTACAAGCTTTTGGATATAATATCCGCGAGCTTCATAACCAGACTAAGTCTGGTGTTTTGCAGAACAAAATATTCCATAAAGCCGCCTACGTTTACAATACCAGTCAAATGGATATTGCCGACAGGCGGCAATTCTTTGTTTACACCAGCTCCAGGACGCAGAGGCCCTTCAGCTACCTGAACGCAGCCAATGCTGGAGCTTTGCCCCAGACAGGCATCAATGCCGATAATAAAAGGGTCTTCATGAACACAATGAATCTTGTCTAACGTTTCCTGCAAATTCACGGCATGCACCGGTTCATCAAGAGTGCCGTACAAATGAAAGAGCGGACTTTTCCATTTGGCAAGACTTGTCCCCACCAACGGCCCCAAGGCGTCTCCTGTAGACCGGTCCGTCCCGACACAGACAATAACCAGATTTTTTAAACTGTGAGCCTGGTAAAGGTGAAATAATAAACGGTGGATAATGGCAGATTGGATTCCGGGATCGGTGTATGGTATTTTAAGACTGGATGGCTCGGATTTGGAGACGGAGCTGGACGAAGGATTCATGATATCTTCCTTTCCTGCATGAATATAGTAGTAACTAGTATATGGAATACTTTTTGTTTTTATACTTGGAACGGTAGAGAGAATAAGCTTGTTAGAACTTAAAGCTGCAGGGTTAAAAATGAAGAAGCAGAGCCAAGAGGAGGATGAAGAACAGTATGCTGCAGCAGTTCCTGAACAACAACGGTATAGATACTCCAGATGAAGCGGTAAAGCAGGCTGTTCAATGGAAGGATCAATTTTGGGCGTGGTTGACCGATATCGGCATGTGGACCAATTTCTTGTATGTTTGCTTGAAAATAGCCGTCATTTATCTCATTGCCCGGATCGGGATGCGCATTATTTATAAATTAATTGATAAGATGATGGAAAAGCGCGAGGGAGCTAGAATTCATCTAAATAGCCGGCGAATGACCACGATCGGTGAGCTGCTTAAAAATGTGGTGGCTGTAGTATTTAACTTTATTCTGATCATGCTTGTTTTATCCCAAATGGGTATTGATCTGGCCCCCCTGATCGCTGGTGCAGGGGTTATCGGTTTGGCGGTTGGTTTCGGGGCGCAGAGCCTGGTGAAAGATGTGATCACAGGTTTTTTTATTATACTTGAGGATCAGTTTGCAGTAGGTGATGTGATTCAAACAGGTGCCTTTAAGGGAACTGTGGAAGTTATCGGCCTGCGGACGACAAGGATGGTAAACTGGCAGGGAGAAGTGTATATTATCCCTAACGGGCTGATTACTACGGTAACCAACTTCTCCATAACCAATTCATTAGCCGTGGTGGATGTCCCCATTAAGACGGAGAAAAGCCTCAAAGAGGCTATAGAAATAGTGAAAAAAGCTGTAGAGGGCATTCAGGAACGAAATTACAAAGTGACATCACCTCCGGACGTGCTGGGGGTTCAATCCATGACGACGGCTGAATATGTGATTAGGGTAGTTGCGGAATGCCGTCCGAATACAAATGCGGTAGTGCAAAGAGAAATCCAGACAGAGGTCCGAAAAGCCTTTGAAGAGGAAGAGGCGGAAAAGCTGGCTGTTCAGGAAATGGCTGCCGCAAAAGAGGTTAAGGAGGAGCGGGAAAATGGAGCGTAAAGTATTCCAGCTGGGGGATATTGTACAGATGAAAAAACCCCATCCTTGCGGAAGCAATGAAATGGAAATCATTCGTATGGGCATGGATATCCGCATCAAATGCGTGGGATGCAAGCATAGCGTGTTAATCCCGCGCGCAAAGTTTGAAAAAAATATGAAAAAAGTGCTGCGCTCTGCAGCGGAAGAGACGGATTCAACTGA
Source organism: Paenibacillus jiangxiensis (assembly GCF_046098255.1). Lineage (NCBI taxonomy): Bacteria > Bacillati > Bacillota > Bacilli > Caryophanales > Paenibacillaceae > Paenibacillus > Paenibacillus jiangxiensis. The sequence goes on along the minus strand of NZ_JBJURI010000054.1, from coordinate 472 downwards.
ATCCATGTGAAATTCGTCAGCTCCCAATTTTACTTTTTTTAGTTGCAATTTTGTAGATACTATGGTACAATCAATTTTGCTGCGGAAAGGTACCCAAGAGGTCCAAGGGGGCTGACTCGAAATCAGTTAGGCGTCGCAAGGCGTGCGTGGGTTCGAATCCCACTCTTTCCGTATTCTATTATCAAGTATGAAACCTTCCGGTTAAGCCGGAAGGTTTTTTGCATCTATATGTCAAAAGCGGCCTCAATTACGAAATCATCATGGTGTATGGGGCTGTGTAAGGACAAATGGTTGAGAACAGCGGGAAACTCTCGCTCTCATAACATACGAAAGGAGTGCCCCAGGTCATTGTGAACTGCACCCCGTCAAGTAGACAGTACAAAAAATAAAAGATCACTAAGCGGCCTTGGTTCTGAATTCAATGGGACTGAGGCCGTTTAGTTTTGCCTGCAACCGTTCATTATTGTAAAAG
>NZ_JBJURI010000053.1:0-26461 GCF_046098255.1 Paenibacillus jiangxiensis | reverse complement strand
TGAACGAGCAAAGTCGAGCTATTCTACGGCTGAGCATCTTTTTTTCGGCATCTCTCCAAAATTAGGGGGTCTGACCGTAACATTCCGCAAACGCTTGATTTCTCCGAAATAGCGGCAGTACAGTCCGTTAGGATGACCACTTGCACCGTCTGGCCCCGATTTCGCTTTTGAACCTAATGATTTACAAAAAATCACATCTCTTTGCCGCCGGTAAAGGCAATACCCTTAATAATCTGTTTTTGAAAAATAAGGAACACGATCAGCACCGGAATGGCGGCCAGGGCGTTCGCTGTCATTGGCAGGGCGTACTGCTGCACATAAGAGCTCTGGAACATCGGCAGTCCGAGCGTAATCGTCATATACGCTTTGTCGGAAATGGAAATGAGCGGCCATACAAAATCGTTCCAGGCGCCAATAAACGTAAAGATGCCAAGGGCAGCAAGGGCCGGCCTGGACAGGGGCAGAAAGATGCTGTACCAGATTTTGAAGAAACCGGCACCATCCATACGCGCAGCCTCCTCCAGATCCTTCGGAAGCCCGTCAAAAAACTGCTTCAGAATAAAAATCCCCATCGGTCCCGCTACGGCCGGCAGCACCAGTGATGTGCGCGTTCCCAGCAGCCCGAAATCACGCATGAGCAAATAAAGGGGAATGAGCGTGGCTTCCGCTGGGATCATCATACCGGACAGGAACAGAAGGAACAGTACCTTGCTGCCCGGGAAACGGATGCGTGAAAAGGCATAAGCCGCCATAGATGAAAACAGCAGCACCAGCACCGTCGTTACTGCAGAAACAATGATGCTGTTCCCCATCCAGCCGAAAATGGGCGCAAGACTCAGCACTTTTTTATAATTATCCAATGTAAAATGCAGCGCTCCCCCGAAAATATTCTGACCCTCAGGTGTAAACGACAGCAGCAGCATCCACACGATCGGCACCAGAAACAGAACGGCCAGCAGCAGGGCAACCACACGGATAAAAACATAATACAACCGGTCCATCGTCATTATTCCTTTCTCCTTCCTAGCGGTCCAATCTGCGCAGCAGCAGGGTCTGCAGCAGTGAAATGACCAGAATCACGATCATTAGCACAAAGGCAATGGCCGAGGCATACCCCATCTCAAATGTCTGAAAGCCGTTCTCGTAAATGGAGAACACCACCGTTTTGGTCGCTCCGGCCGGCCCGCCGCCTGTGATGAGCTTCGACTGGCCGAATATTTTGAAGGAAGCGATCGTTTGCAGCACAATGACCAGGATAGTGACCTTGGACAAGGACGGAAATGTAATGTACCGGAACGTCTGCCAGCGGGAGGCTCCTTCGATCTGACTCGCTTCATAATAGGAGGATGGAATATCCTGCAGTCCCGCGAGAAAGAGAACAAACACAAAACCAACGGTCCACCAAAGGGTAGCCAAAATAATGGACACCCACGCAAGCTGCGGATCTGAAATCCAGTAAATATCCGCGCTGATGATGCGCAACCCCTTGAGCACCTGATTCAGCAAACCGCTGTAAGGCTGTAGAAAAATGACCCAGATGCTGGAGATGACGGACACGGACAGTACATACGGCATGAACACCGACACCCGTAGAAACGATTGTCCCCTTCTGACCTGATGAACAAGCACTGCCGCCAGCAGTCCCGCTCCGCTGATCAACGGCACACTGATGACTGTAAACAGGACCGTATTCAGGAGATTGCTGCGGAATTCCTCGTCCCTTAACAGATTGGTGTAATTCTCAAGCCCGATAAAGGTTTTATCCCCCAGCAAGGACCAGTCATAGAAGCTGATGCGCAGGCCGAACAAAATGGGAAACAGCGAAAATACCAAAAAAAACAGCGTATAAGGGAGCACCATGAATAGCCCTGCCACCCAGCCTTGCCTTTCAAGCGATTTTACACGCATGATGCTTTAATCTCCTTTCCGGTAAATTTGCATCAAGAGGAGAAGATACAGGCCGGATCCTTGTCGGTTCCGGATCCGGCCTTCATCGTCAGTTGCCCGTTGTTTTGTTGATGACTTCGTCCGCTTTTTGCAAGGTGGTGGCAGGGTCCTGTTGACCCATCATCATTTTTTCAAATTCCTTGACGACATTGTCGTTCGCCTGGCCCTGCTTGTCATGGCGCGGCCAGTATTTGACGAGATCGGCGGATTGCGCATAGTCGCTGCGGTAGTCCATCGCTTTAAAGGCTTCGGAATCCAGCACCTTCGTTACACTAGGGATATGACCCGCTTTGGCCCACATTTCCCCGTTCTGGGCGAGCCAGTTGGCAAAAACGAGCGCCGCTTTCTGCTTCACCGGATCTTCCTTGCTGTGCTTCGGCAGCGCCAGCGTGTGCGAATCGCCCCATGTCGCAGGTTGGTCATAAATTTGCGGCATCGGCACGACCCCGAAATCAAGTCCGTCAATGTTCTCAAAAGAACCTGTGCTCCAGACACCGGTAGTCAATACGGCCGCTTTTTGATCCTGGAACATTTTCACCGCATCGTTGATGTTTGGCGGAATCAGCTTGGAGGTATAAAGGCTGTTGACATATTCCAGTGCCTGCAGCGCTTGCGGATTGTTCAATTCCGCTTTGCCATTCGCATCATAGAATTTGCCGCCGCCTGTCAGCTGGTTGTAGAAGCCCCAGAACATCCAGTAGGCGTCAATGCGCACATTCGGCTGGGCCAGAGGTGCGACATCTGCCGGAACGGCATCTTTGATGGCAGTCAGGAATTTGGTGAAGCCCTCTGGCGATTGCTCATATACGGGCTTGCCGTCCTTCAGCACACCGGCTTGCTCGAGATATTTCTTGTTGTAATACATGACAATGGCATGTGTATCCAGCGGAATGGAATAATGCTTGCCGTCATAAACGGTGGATTCCAGAATGGTCGGATTGAAATCGTCCCAATTGACGCCTGCTTCCGATGCAAGACCGTCGAGATCGGTCATGTAACCGGAAGGCACGTACTGCGGCATTCTGGAGGAATGCAGGACGGCCAAATCCGGCCCCTGATCGGAAGCGAGCGCCGTCTGCAGCTTGGTGTAGTAATCCTCCGAACGGTTGCTCAGCTGTTCGACCTTGATGTCGGTGCTCTCCGCATTGAATTTCTCGATCATCGCGGTCATGAACTCGCCGTCACCGCCGCTGAACGGTGTCCAGAAGGTGATTTTAGTTTTTTCTCCGCTGCTGCCTTCGCCTGCGCCTTCAGGCGCTGTGCTGCTCTCAGCGGCACAGGCGGACAAGATCAGCATCAAAGACAAAAGAAGCGCGGACAGTTTGATGATTTTTCTCTTTCTCATCAGTAGACCTCCTTGTTGGTTGCGTTTACATGTTTAGCTTAAAGGAAGGAGGACCAAACGCCCATGACGCTTCTTTTGAACCTGTAGACATATATTTAGGCCATGTTTTTATTCTGCATCTCTTCGCGGTACTGCTTTGGCGTCTGCCCGGTCTCCGTCTTGAATACGCGATTGAAATGGCGGAGATTCGCAAAGCCGGTACTTTCGGCAATAAGAACGATCTTCTCACTAGTATGCGCCAGCCTTCGGCAGGCCTCGCGGATGCGCCTGCGGGTCAGCACTTCCACAAATGAGCAGCCAAGCCGGGCCTTGAACAAGCTGCTCAAATAAGAGGTGTTTAAATAGACCATGTCAGCCATCATACTGAGCGTAATGGGCTCAGCGTAATGGGCTTCGATATACGCTGCCACCTTGTCAACGGCATGTGTGACATGATCCCTCCCCTGCTCACTCAGAATGGCGGACAGGGACAGCACCATCTGCTCGCAATAACCGGTGAGCTCTGTACGCGAAGTGATGGACAGTGCTTCTTCCAGCACTTTGATCATATCCCGCTCACCCAGCCACTCCTGCACAACGCCGCGATTGACGGCCATTTCATAACATTGGAGCAGGACCTTGCAGATATGCTGCCTGAGCACCTCCGGGCTTCCGCTATGGCTCAGTTCCTCCACCAGGCGGTGAACCTCCCGCCGCAGCCCCGCAGCATTGCCCTCCGCAATCATCAGCTCCGGAATATCCCAATCCTTCGCGGGCTGGATTGCCGGTGGATTCGCTCCGGTTTCACCATACGTCAGCACACGGTTGCCGCCGTCCGTCAGACGGTAGAGCAGGGCAAGCTCCGCCTGCTTGTAGGCGGTCGGAAGCGATTCGAGATCGGATACGCCGTTGCCGATGCCAATGGTGATCGTGATATCCGAGATCTTGCGGATTTCTCTGATCATGCTGCGGGCCGCTGAAGCAATTCGTCCTTTGGCCTGCTCAGATGCTTCCTCACAAATGACAGCCACAATTTTATTTTGCCGGGTTAAAACGTAGCCATGAGAATGCTGCTGAATCATCTCCTCAATGAACTGGCTGAGGTAAAGCGTAAATAATGCGGGATCACTCCGCCGATACCGTTCCTCCTGCACCGATTCCTTGTCCAGCTCGGCGATCATGCAGTACATCCCGGTGTTGTCCAGCTTCAGGCCGACATGCTCCAGCATTTCGCTGTCCCCGAGCTGTACGCTTCCCTGCACCAGTCCCCACAGCAGCTGGCTGCGCAGGCTTTTCTTGAACAGAGCATTGTCCTTATCCGTTTCACGCCGGCTTTGCCGCCATTCATCCAGCATGCGTTCAAGGGTCTGATACAGCTCATCCTTGTTGATCGGCTTCAGCAGATAATCCCTTACTCCCGTCCGGATGGAAGTCTGTACATATTTGAAATCATTATAACCGCTGAGCACAATGCACTTCGTATCCGGGGCTTTCTCAGCGAGAGCGGACTGCAGCTCCAGTCCGTCCATCTGCGGCATGCGGATGTCGGTAATGACCAGGTCGGGCCGCAGCCGCTGCACCTGTTCCAAAGCCTCAAGCCCGTCACGGGCTTCCCCCACCACTTCCCAGTCCAGGTCAAAACCCTTGACCAGATGGGCAATTCCTTTGCGGAAGATGGATTCGTCATCGACAATCACCATGGTTGGCATATGTTATTCCCCTTTCGGTAACTTGTTTTCTGTCGCTCCTGATGGGAGGTTCACTTTTACCTTCATCCCTTCGCCAGGTGAACTCTCCAGCTGAAGCCCGTATCCGGCCCCATAGCGGAGCACCAGACGCCGGTGGACATTCACGAGACCGTGCCCTCCCGGTGATCCGGGAATGATGCCTTCCTCCATGTTGCACATCTGCTGTTCAAGCTGTTCTCTGGTCATTCCCGGCCCGTTGTCGGTGATTTCAATACAGATGCTTGTGCCGAGCTTGCGGCCGTTCACCTCAATATGCACGTCGCCACGACCCTTCTCCAGCCCGTGAATAATGGAATTTTCCACGATCGGCTGCAAGGTCAGGCGAACAATTTTTGTATCCAGCAGCTCAGGCTCCACATTCAGCCAGTATGTAAGCCTGTCTTCAAAGCGAATCTGCTGGATTTCCAGATATCCTTGAATATGCTCAAGCTCCTGCTGCAGCCGGACTTCGCTATTGCCGCCATTCATGCTATAGCGCAGCAATGCGCTCAGATGATTCGTCATCTGCACGACCTCCCGGTTATGCTGCAGCTCCGCGTACAGACTGATAGAGCCGAGCGTATTGTACAGAAAATGCGGGTTAATCTGGCTCTGCAGGGCGGCAATCTCGGCATTTTTCTCTCTGATTTCCGTTTCATACAGCCTATAGGTTAACGTCTCAAGCCTGGACACCATCACATTGAAGGTGCGGCTGAGATGGCCGACTTCATCCCCGGACACGACCGGAATGGCAGCATCAAACTCTCCACGCTCCACCTTCTTCATAGAGCTGCTCAGCAAGCGCAAGGGGCGTGTGATCCGTAACGATATCCATACCGATACAACCGCTCCCAGCATGAGACAGAACAGACCGAGCCCTATCGTCTTGTTTTTCATAACCATCGTGTCTTTAAGCAGCACGGACAGCGGAACAGCCTGAATCACGGTCCAGTCCGTCACCGGCGACGTATAATAGGTCAGCAGATCGGCATCCGCACCTTTTCCTATCGTCACAGTGCCCTCTCCGCGGTAGCTGCTTGCTTCCCGCTCATTTCTGGCCGAGGCCGAAGAACCGTTGTAATAAACGTCCTGTCCAGTCTGGTCAACGATCCATAACAGGTTGCCTCCTTGCTGCGACAAACCCGCGATGCGCTGAGTCAGGGACGCAAGGGGCACATCAAGTACAAAATAGCCCAGAATTTCTCCGTTCTCCAGACTGGAAATTCTCCGGACCACCGAAAACACCTCATAGGTCGCCCCAGAGTAAGAGCGGAGGATATGCGGGCCTTTGAAATAGGCTTTCCCGCTCTGTGCCGCATGAAGGAACATGTCCTTGTCATCAACATCCGTAATAAACCGGCCGGGGCTGTCCTCCATTTCCCTGTACGAAGGACCGCGATAGCTGTACAAGGTGATGCCTGCCACGTCCACACGGCCGTTTGCCATCGTTTTGCGCATAAATCCGCTGACCCTCTGCTTCTCCTCATAGCTCAACACCTGCCCGCCTTCTCTTCGTTTCTCGAGATAGGCCATAATTTCGGGAGACTGATAGGGCGTCGCTGATAACAGATTCAACTCGTTCATATATACATCAATATTGGCCGTCAGGCCCTGCACTACGTCCGCCTGGTATTTGCCGACATTCCGCTGCATGGATCGTGAAAAATCCTTATACCCCATGATAGAGGCAATCGTCAAAGCCAGGGCAATCAAGAGGACGTTGACGGCGATCAGCTTGGGGGCAAGTCTTCTGGTCATCAGCCGCCGCATCCACGTTCTCATCTTCATATCAGTCACCCAGGATGCTGTCGATCAGCGGCTCAAGATGTTTCAGCATGTCATCCGCAGTCTGTTTGCCATGCCAAATCTTCTCCAGCTCGGAAACCAGCGCATCATTGATTTCCCCCTGCTTCGCATGGCTTGGAAAATAGCGGACATCCTTTGCCGCATCAGCATAATCCGAACGATAGGGCAGCGCCTTAAAAGCTGCGGAATTCAGCGCGTTCCGCTCAGCCGGAATGTGGCCGGCCTGTGCCCACACCTGCCCCTGATCGGCCAGCCATTCCGCAAAATGGACGGCAGCCTCCATTTTGGGCGGATCTGTATCGCTATGAGATGGAAAAGCCAAGGTGTGGGCGTCCCCCCAGGTACCGGGCCTGTCATAGATTTGCGGCAGGGGCATGACGCCGAAATCCAGGTCGTCCAGCTTTTCAAAAGAGCCGATGGACCATGTTCCTAACCATAATACGGCGGCTTTGCCGCTGATAAAGCGGCTGCCCGCATCGGAAATATCCGGCGGGATCAGCTTGCTTTCATACAAGGAAGCTAGAAAATGCAAGGATTGGGCCGCAGCTTCCATGTTCACACGGGCTTTGTGCCCGTCCGCACTGTATAAACCGCCGCCGCCGTCGATCTGCGAATACAGCGACCACCATACCCAGAGTGAATCAATCCGCACATCGGGCACGGCGAGCGGGGCAACATCCGGTGGAATACGGTCACGTAAAGCAGTCAGAAAATGCATGAATCCGTCTTCTCCCGGGTCCATCACCACTTTTCCGTCTTGCAGCAGCCCGGCTTCTTCAAGCCATTTTTTGTTGTAGTATAAAACGATAAAGTGGGTATCGAGCGGTACAGCATAATGACGTCCCCCGATCACCGTCCGCTCCAAGATATCCGGATTATATTGCTCCCACGGGATATGCGCCCCGGCATCCGTTGCATCGATGGGCGTCAGAAATTCTGCCGGCACGTATTGCGCGAATTTGGAGGCATGCACTACGGCGACGTCGGGTCCCTCCTCGGTGACGATGGCCGTGGACAGCTTGATGTAATAGTCATCTAATTTGTTATTTTTCATCACGACCTTGATCCCATCTTGATTTTCCTTGTTGTAGCGCTGGACGAGTTCATTCATATAAGAGCTGTCCCCGCCGCTGAACGGTGTCCAAAACTCGATGGTAACAGGACTGGCAGACTTCTTTTCCCCAGCGGTCTTCTCAACCGGGGTGTTCGCGCATCCTGCGGCCAACCCTGCACAGATGAATGCTATGGAAACAGCTGCGATCTTTACAATGACCATCCGATAGAAATGCATGCGCTTACATCCTTTCCGGCAATACTATTCGTTGCGCACCTTTAATGTACTCTCTCTTCTTTCTTCTGTAAACGGATACCGCTGCCATCCCCGCCACATCCAAAAAAATGTCCCACAGCTTCAAAAAATATGACCTTTTTATAAAAATCCATTTAGGATAGCTTTATTTTGTAAACGCTTCATATTCCAAGTAAGGAGTGAATGCTTATGCGTAAACGGAAATCAAAATGGACTGGGGGATTGCTGCTGATGCTGCTGTTAAGTTGGGGGCTGGCCGGAAATGCGGGTGCGGTATCCGTCCAGCAGGATTTTTACAACGTGGTGATTCAGGACGGGGCCGACCCATGGGCTTACAAGCATACGGACGGGTACTACTACTTTACGAAAACGACCGGCAACAACGTCACGATCTGGAAGTCGCGCACATTATCCGGGCTGGACGCGGGTGAATCTGTAAGCATTGAAACGGGAGGCAAAAATATTTGGGCTCCGGAAATCCATTACCTGAACGGTGCCTGGTATATCTACTACGCCAAGGATGACGGGGACAACGCCAACCACCGCATGTATGTCCTGGAGAACAAGTCGAAAGACCCGCTGCAGGGAACCTGGAAAGACCGGGGTCAGGTGACGGACAAGACCAATAAATGGGCGATCGACGGTACAGTCCTGCAGGCGGGCAAGCAGCTGTATTTCATTTGGTCAGGCTGGGAAGGCGATGAAAATGTCAGCCAAAAGCTGTATATTGCGCGGATGAGCAATCCATGGACGATCGTCTCCGACCGTGTGGAAATTTCAACTCCGGAGTATGCGTGGGAAACCAATCATAACCCCCATGTCAATGAAGGGCCGCAGGTGGTGATTCGCGGCAATGTCATCAACCTGATTTATTCCGCAAGCGGCAGTTGGACCAATGATTACTGCCTTGGCTTGATCACGGCGAATATCAATGCCGATCTGCTGCAAAGCTCTTCCTGGCATAAACGAAGCGAGCCTATATTCAAATCATCAAATGGAATCTACGGACCCGGCCACGCCTCCTTTACGACCTCTCCGGACGGAACCGAGGACTGGATCGTTTATCATAACGCAAAAAATAACCAGTCAGGCTGGAACCGGGAAATCCGCATGCAGCCATTTACATGGAATGCTGACAATACGCCGAATCTGGGCAGCCCGCTGGCTCCGAACAGCAAAATCCCCGTCCCTTCCGGAGAGCCTGAGCGCATTCGGATCGAAGGAGAAGAAGGACGGTTTGGCGGTGCGGCTTACGCATCGGGGAGTCCGAACGGTTCGGGCGGTATGAAGGCAGGCCATATTGATACGGCAGACAGCTTTGTGGAATACAGCATCGACATTCCAACCGCTGGAGAGTATATTTTATCTGCCCGCACGGCGAATGGAACGACGGATCTTGCCTGGTCCACCCTGATGATCAGCGTGAACGGATCGAATCCCGCTCCCTTCTATATTACCAACAAAGGATGGGAAAACTGGGGCCTCTCTACCAAACGTGTTCAACTGCAAGCGGGAGAAAATATAGTGCGGTTTACAAAAGGCAACGGGTACGGAGAAATTGATCTGATCGATGTGTTCCCTGCCAACTGACATCCGTATGTTATGAGACACTCCGAGCACGAAGCATTCCTTCAATCGCTGTTGACCCCAAATTTCTGGATGAAGAAGAAATTTGGGGTCAAATGCGAACGCAGCCGGGAGTTCTCAAGCCCGCTTCTTTTTGCGGACCAACAGGACAAAGAATAGCAAAAGCGGCAATGCGATTTGAAATACAGGCCAAATCCTGTCTAGAGCCAGGTGAAGCCCGATCCAGATAAACTCTGTAAAATTGGGCGATAGAAAAGTCAGCAAATATATCGCCGTGCCTACCACCACAAGCCAAACCTTGTAGTTGATTGAAGTAATTCTGCGCATTCCTATGGCTGCACCCATATAAAAGGCTGCCGACTTTATACCGATTCCCAAAAATAAAATCATGGCAAAAAGAGGATCAGCTCTTTCAATAATTTTCTCCACCGCAGTTAGCTGAGTAACTTGAAATAACGGATAAGTAGTCGTCGACGCCAGGTCAGGCCCCAGAACAAGAATACATATTTGATTAACCCCAATCAAAAATATGGCAATCAGCCAATAGGTTATAATAATACTTTTGTTGAGTTTTTTGGGCTCAGAAACATATTTGAAAAAAACGAGAAAAAGAACGGTTTGGCCAAACGGAAATGAAATGATTTCCGGCATGGCGGCCTCCCACACCGGCTTTAACCCGTTTTCCAGGATCGGCAGCATAAATTGAAGATGAACCAACCCTGTGAACGAAATGATCAAGAGAAGTGTTATATAACCAAGCGTTATCATGTAAAAAAGCACCGTAACAAGCAGAAACCACGCTCTTGGACCTAAATGAATACAATCCGCTATAACCAGTATGGCCAACAAAGTTACAAATGCTGTAGGAGTCCGGTTTAAGAGTGTCAACGTTGCCAAATCGCCAATATCACGCAAATTTCGGGCAGACTCATAGGTAAAATAACAAACAAAAGCGATCCCGACCACACTGCCAAGCCATTTTCCCATATATTTTTTACAAAGCTCAAACAGATCACTTTTTGAATCCATGTGAAAAATCTTCAGGTACAACAAGAGCAATAGAAAACCGCAAACTGCTCCGATCAGCATAGCCAACCAAGCATCCTGTTTTGCTTTAGCCCCTTGCAGGAATAGAGTCGTGCTGCCAACCTGAAATGCTGCCACTGCCATCGCAATTTGGGACAATCCCGTGGTTACTTTCCTCATCCTGTTTGACCCCTCCGCTGGAAATACTTTATTAAATGTCCGGGACTTATTCGATTACTTCTTTCCTAAATGATTTTGCAGCAGCCCTGGAAGACGAATTAAGGCATCAACTTGTACATCGATCTCCATCCTTCTAAATTCGGCCGGCCAATCCCCCTTCATTTCCCTCCATTTTTTCGGATATTTTCGGTGAATGATATCGCCATAACCTACGGTATCTACACCCAGTTTCTGCGTTCCTTTCCATCCTTCATCAATGGTATCTTCAATTTCTTTTTCAATTTGTTTTTCCAATTTTCTGATTTCGCCGATTTTGGACAGGTTCTTTTTGCAGCCAAATTCCGTTATACTTCCATCAACCTTAACCCTCACCTGCATGGTATAGCGGTACCCGTTATATTTGGGCACCAATTGAGTATGGGAACTATTGATCATGTAAGAAGACCGCTTTGTTTTTTTATCATTGCAGGGAAAGGCGATTTCTGTATTTTGTACTTTGCCGGCAAGCCACGAAAGTCCGAGACTTTCCTTGCGGTTAAGCAATCCGGCAAAACGCCCCTCCTGAAACACTGCCAGCTTGGACAATGTCATTTTAAGTGGTGTTGAAGTTTTCTTGACGATATCCAAAGACTCCAATTCTTTTTCATTTTCTTCGCTATTTTCACCTTTTAAAGCAGCTACAGGCATACCGATTCCTTTCGCATCCGAATGCAAGCTGAGCGCAAAATCATACACCGAGGTGTCGGGAAAAATAGAAACCTGCTTGCTCTCTTTACTGATAAGCTCGGCGTAAGCGGCCCCGGCCAGCTTTTCGGGCGGAGCCAGCTTCTTTAACATTGCGGAAGCATCACCATCGGTGTACAGCATCAGAACAGTCTCCCTTGCTTCGCTGTTGCGAAAGTAATAATCAATGAGCTGATCCAGTCCTTGCTCTGCTGCTGTTTTTCCGATAAAAACGACCCGGTTATGGGCAACATATATACGGCGTGAAGTTTCCAGACTGCTTAGATTGAGTGCCTGATGAATCGTATCACCTTTTACGGTATACACGTGCAAAGCCGGCTGGGATCCGCCTCCCGAACCATTGCCTGCACCGCCTGCCATGGCAGAAGGTACGATGATTTGATAGGAGACTTCCCACTGCCCGTCCCGGTAATCTACCCCTGTGGCAGCAGTAACCCACAGTTCGTTCAATTCCGTCCGGTTCCAGCAGCTGGATAAAAGCATTACCATTAAAAGCATCATTACAATTTTGCCTGTTGGCATGGCGATTACTCCTCATTCCAAAGGATCATACTCGCGCTCCGCCTCTTGCTGTGCGAAGGGTTTTCTTGTGGTTGATTGCCGATGCTTGTTTTTGTCTCCAATCAGTTCGGGACGTGTTTTCATTTTCCACCACGGTGCGCGAATAATTAAATCCTTCACATTCGTTTTATTCACCGGGGAAAGAGTCATAAAATAAGGGATTCCAAACGATTGAATGGAGACGATGCGAAATAGAATGGGCACAAAGCCAATCAGAATGCCATACATGCCAAAGGAGCCGGCAAGCATCATAAGTCCAAAGCGGAGAAGCCTTACTGCGCCAGCCATAGTTATAGAAGGTATTACAAAATTGGCAATAGCCGTGAAGGAGACGACAATAACCATGGCTGCCGACACCAGACCTGCTTGAACAGCAGCCTGGCCCAGCACTAGTGCTCCCACAATGGAGATGGCGGGTCCGATGGCTCGCGGCATGCGGATGCCTGCTTCACGGATGATCTCGAAGGTCAGTTCCATAAGCAAAGCTTCCAATAGCGCCGGAAGAGGAATGCTTTCCCGTTGGGCGGCCAGTGAAATGAGCAGCGTTGTAGGCAGCATTTCATGCTGAAAAGTGGTAGCGGCAATATACAAGGCTGGCAGGAGCAGTGTAACTAAAAAGGAGCCAAGCCGTATCATGCGTAAAAATGAGGACAAGTCATATCGCTCATAGTAATCTTCACTCGAAGTAAAAAACCTAAAGAAGGTTACCGGAGCTAACAATACAAAGGGTGTTCCGTCCACAAATATAGCCACGACCCCTTCGAGCAGTCCCCCGGCTACGGAATCCGGCCGTTCTGTACTATAAATCGTCGGAAAAGAGCTTATAACTCCATCCTGGATAAATTCCTCGATATAACCGCTTTCCAAAATACTGTCTGTCTCAATAGAGTTCAGCCGTCGCATGATTTCTTGTACTACTTCCGGATCGGCAATGCCCTGGATGTAAGATACGAAGACCTTGGTTTGCGTATATTTGCCTATCCGCAGCGACTCAATACACAAATCGGGCGATTTTATTTTTCGGCGCAGCAGTGCAATGTTGGTGGAAATGTCCTCCGTAAAGCCTTCTTTCGGCCCCCGGATCACCGACTGGGAAGTAGGCTCTTCAACAGCCCGCCTGGCTCCCCCGGCTATAGCTGCAGCAAAGACTTGGACTGAACCGTCCACAATAATAACGGCTGCTCCTTCCAGGATAGAGCTGATCATATCATCTTCCGTATACAGAGATGTCAAACTCCCCACCGGAAGCTGAGTGCCCAACCATGCTTCGATATGGATAGGGGACAAGCCTTCGCTTACTTGAACTGACAGAGCTTCCATGAGCTTTGTCAGCAATTGCTGATCGACAAGACCATCGATATAACTGACAGCAATACTGGGTGACGAGGACACAGGGGCACTCATTTCCCGAATGATAAAGTCCGTGCTCTTCCCCATCTTTTGCCGCAGGGCAGAAACGGTCTGCACAAGTGAAGAACTTATTTCTTTGGACTGGCGGCTGTTTTCATTTTCATAGGAATTCCGCGTCTGATTGTTGTCAGTTTTGTCTGTCACAATATCACGGCTCCTTTTTGCTAGGTAACAAGTAAGTTGCTTCCCTCATGTCACTTTTATACATATAATTTGAGTTTTTAAATGGTAGTAATTCCCTTGTTCATATAAATGTCTGGTTCCTGCAAGAATCCTATTTCTGTACCAGTACAGATAGAGCAAAAATCGATGGTTTTTAGCACGGGTTCGATTTAATATGATCATGAGCGGGAAGGATAATCATCCGGACTGGGAGAGCATGATGTTATAAAGGGGGAACACCAGATGTTAAAACCAGCAGAAACCAGAGCTTATTTAAAAAGACTTGGCATCACAGATATAGAGCCGCCAACTCTCTCTTACTTGTGTAAATTGCATCAAGCCCATGTGGAAAATATCACCTGGCAAACGATCGATATTGTATTCGGCAATCCGGTGCCGATTGATCTGCATTCTTCTGTACAACTCATGATTAATAATAGAAGCGGCTACTGCTTTCATCTGAACGGGGCTTTTGGCGAACTCCTGCGAACGCTTGGCTATCAGGTTTCCTGGCATAGAGCAGGCGTGCAGCCGCATGGTCAGGAGCCGACAATCAATTCCTTCCATCTTGGTTTAACTGTAACGCTATTAAATGAACGGCAGGAGGAGGAAATTTGGATTGCGGACGTAGGTCTCGGGGATATGCCGCATGGGCTTCTTCCCATTCGTGCCGGTTCTTACACACAGGGTCCTTTTCAATACCAGGTCACCCCTTCTGTAATTGACCCACACGGGTGGAGAATGGTTCACGATCCTTCAGGATCATCTGTCGGCGTGGATTACGAAAGGAAAAGTCTGCAAACGATTGAGGAGTTTATACCGAAGCACGAAATCTACAGCTTGTCTCCCGATTCCCCATGGATCAATTTATTTCTCGTTCGCAGCAGACATGCTGAGGGGAGCAATGAACTGAGAGGATGCGTTTGGAAAAAGAAGGAAGGCGACCGTATCGAGAAAACCGAAATTTTAACGAAAACGATGTGGCTTGAGGTATTGGGAGATGTATTCCATGAGAAGCTGGTGAATTACAGCCCCATGGAGCGGGATGAACTGTGGAGACGGGTACGGCACTTGCATGAGCAGTGGAAAAAAGCCCGAGCAGCAGCCGATTAACCGGCCGCTGTTCGGCTGAATAGATCTATTCAAAACTGTCTGTAACAGCGCCCTTGGACGCCGATGACACTAACCGGGCGTATTTGGCAAGCACACCTGAAGACACTTTGAGCGGTGGCTGCACCCATGCCTTTGCTCTGGCAGCCAGCTCCGCTTCCGTCACATCAAAAGAAATATGCTGTGTCTCGCTGTCGATCGTGACGATATCTCCGGTTTTCAAATGGGCGATCGGTCCGCCTACCTGGGCTTCAGGTGATACATGGCCCACAACGAAACCGTGTGACCCGCCCGAAAACCTGCCGTCTGTCATAAGAGCCACTTCGCCTCCAAGACCTTTGCCCACAATCAGCGCCGTAACCGACAGCATTTCCGGCATACCCGGTCCCCCCTTCGGACCACAGTAGCGGATGACCAGTACATCTCCTTTTTGAATTTCATCTTTTAAAATGGCTTCAGTGGCCGCTTCCTCGCTGTCATATACCTTAGCCGGTCCGACAAAGCGCAGCTTCTTCATGCCGGACATTTTGGCGACAGCTCCTTCGGGTGCAAGATTGCCTCTAAGCACAACCAATGGCCCATTCGGCTTCAAAGGCTTATTCAGCGGGCGGATGATCTCCTGCCCATCCCGCAGCCGAGCTGCCTCGGCCAGGTTCTCCGCCAGGGATTTACCGGTTACCGTAAGACAGTCGCCGTGCAGAAGACCCTCAGCGAGCAGCAGCTTCATGACACCGGGAACACCTCCGATTTCGTTCAAGTCCTGCATGGCATGCTGACCGCTGGGCTTCAAGTCGGCCAGATGGGGGACACGCAGGCGAATCCGCTCGAAATCATCCAGCGTTAAATCGACACCAACCGAATGAGCAATCGCTAATAGATGCAGGAACGCATTTGTCGATCCCCCCAAAGCCATCACAACCGTAATCGCATTCTCAAATGCTTTCTTCGTCATGATGTCTCTTGGATAGATGCCCTGCTCAAGCAATAAGATGACCCGCTTGCCTGCTTCAGCACATTCCGCTGCTTTGTTGGAGGAAATCGCCGGTGTCGAGGAAGAACCGGGCAGGCTCATCCCCATCGCTTCCGCGGCCGCGGCCATCGTATTCGCCGTGTACATGCCGCCGCAGGAGCCCGGTCCCGGACAGGCGCTGCATTCAATCTTGTGGATCTGCTCATCCGTCATTTTCCCGTCATGATACTTGCCGACCGCCTCGAAAGCGGTAACGATGTCTACGTTCTTGCCGTCAAGATTCCCTGGCTGAATCGTGCCTCCGTATACATAGACGGCGGGAATGTTCATCCGACCGATAGCCATCAGACAGGCAGGCGTATTCTTGTCGCAGCCGCCTATCGCAACGACTCCGTCAAAACGCTCCGCTCCCGCCACAATCTCAATCGAATCCGCAATGGCTTCACGGCTTGGCAGCGAAAACAGCATGCCCTCGTGCCCCATTGAAATGCCGTCCGATACCGTAATCGTATTAAAAATCAGCGGCGCACCGCCATTCTCCCGCACTCCAAGCTTGGCCTGCACGGCCAGGTCATTGATGTGCATATTGCACGGAGTAACCTCGCTCCATGTGCTGGCTACCCCGATCATCGGCTTCTTGAAATCCTCATCGGTGAAACCGACGGCCCGCAGCATCGCCCTGTTCGGCACCCGATTAACCCCCTCACTTATAACCTTGCTGTTGATGCGCAAATCTTTGCTTTCCTCCATCCTTGTCATGCTCCTCTCTGTTTTAAAGTAAGTCATGCAGCTCCTGCATCGGACGGATCAGGTTCTGCTTCATCATGGCCTGCGCCTGTTCACTGTCTTTCCGCTCAAAAGCTTCAATAATCAAGTCATGCTCATCGACCGAAGCCTGTGTCCCGCTGACCGGCTGCTTCAGGAACACGTATTTAAAGCGCCGGATATGGATTTGCAGCGAAGAACTAAAGGAAGCGAGATACGGATTGTCCGCCAGCTCCACGATCAGGTTATGAAAGTGCTCATCCGCCTCCATGGCCTGGTAGGCCTGGCCGCTTTGGACCGCTTGGGCAAACTCCAGATTGATCGCTTTCAGCTGTTCAATCTGCTCGGGCAAAATAATCCTGGCCGCCACTTCAGCCGCCAGCGCGTGAAGCGCTGCCATCGTCGAATACAGCTTGAAGATATCATCCTTCTCAATCATCGTAACTCTGGTCTCTTTGCCTGGATGAGTCGAGACAAGTCCCTGCACCTCCAATAGCTGAAACGCCTCCCGAATCGGCGTACGGCTGACGCCGAGCGTCTCCGCCAATTCGGCATCAAGGAGCTTTTCGCCCGGCTGCAGAGTGCCGTCGATAATCCAGCGCTGAATTTGGGAGAAGGCCCTCTCCTTCGCAGACATCCGCAAGGGTGAGACAAAATTTTTAGGTACAGGCATAAAGATCATCCTCAGTTTCAGGTTTTATATATGCAATATATCGCATACATATATTATTTGCAAGAATTACCTTGATCAGTAACGCCTTAAGTTCAAACGAAAAAGCAGCCTCATAAAAATATGGGCTGCTGCCTAATGTTACTATGATCAGATCATCGAAGTCGCGGATTCAAGCACCTCCCTGCCAGCATAGCCTGTTACAGCATCGCGCAGGCGCTTCATATCGGCGATCGGCGGCAGGCCGAACATTTTTGCGTATTCGCGGCTGAAATGGGACGGACTGTCATAGCCTACCTGAAAAGCGGCTTCCGCCGCATCGGCTGTTTCAGCTAACAGCATGCGCCGCGCCTCCTGCAGTCTGATTCTTTTCTGATATTGCAGAGGGCTCATCGCCGTGACGTCCTTAAAATGTCTGTGCAATGATGAGGGGCTCATATTGGCCAGTTCGGCCAACTCCTCGATCCGCAGCGGCTGCGCATAATTCTCCTTGATTTGCTTGATAACGTCCTTGATCCGGTATGCGCCGCTCCCCTCCACCGCAATCTGCTTCAGCATTTCTCCCTGCTGTCCTTTTAAAATCCTGTACAAGATTTCACGAGTGTATATCGGCGCCAAAGCTTTAATATCCTCAGGTGTGTCCAATAACCGGGCCAGCCTTATAGCGGCATCCAGAAGGGAGGTGCTTGTTTGGCTGATAAACAGCCCTCGCTCGGATTCCCCTGGTTGAACCGCGTGAAGCTCGGACTCATCCAGAAGCTCTACAATTTGACCAGGCTTAAAATCAAGCCTGAAGCACAAGTACGGCACCTCGGCTGAAGCTTCAATAATCTGCCCCGATACCGGCAAATCGACGGACACCACAAGATAATCCGCGGGTCCGTATTGATACCTCTCCTCTGCCAGCATGACCTCTTTTTTCCCTTGGGCAACGATGCATAAAGCAGGTTCATGTACTCTGTAGATCGGTTCAGTAACCTTCGAGCTGCGTAAGCAGAATAAGGATGGTATGTCCGTTGCGTGAGCCCCTTCCCCGGATGAGAACCGGTCAATAAGCTCCGCGAGCTCCTTCTGTTTTTGTACAAGATTTGTTGTTTCCGGCACGATTTCCCCACCTTCCATCTCAGAACACTACTGCAGTTATTATAACCTTTTCCTTCTGTTTCGTTTAGCTGTTTGAGAGGAATGAGCAATCTTTTGCGATGAATCTTCTATCTGTCCATTTTTCAAGTGCTTCATAATATCCTTAGCGGCTGTAGATGACAACATATTACAAAGGAGAAGATGGCTTATCAACAACTCATGACTCAAGTCACGAGCTTGTCTCTGCCTACTTCGTAGACAGTGCTTGCGCTTCGCACAAGCCTTTTAGACTTATTCCTAACCAGTAGTGCAAACGCACCTTATCGTGCTCCTACCTTAGCGTGTTGGAACATCAGGACGGCTGACTTCGCCCCTGCAACAAGAGGTATACTCATGTTGCACTGTACCCCATGTACTTCATTCCTTTGCGGTACAGGTGTGGTGATTGTTAAAGCAATAGTGATCGATAGGGTTTGTTTCAACGAGTGACTTGGTTACTTGGTGATGGACATCCAGCAACTAACGGTTTTCTCTTGAACTATCTTTTCACTTGAATTCAGTATAGCATGGATCAAGTGATCCAAGGTTAAATTCTCATGACGGAAGGGGGAAGCATGGACCTCGGCATAAGAGCTACCAATGGTAGCCCTTATGCCGAGCGCAATTCGTCACACGGCTCAAAGCCGCGTGTCTCCATGCCCATTTGATGAATTCAGAAAACAACAACCCGTATGCAGGGATGTGGGTAACCGCGGACGGATATATCCGTCATGAGCTTTTGCCAAACGGACGATATGACGAAGCGCGCGGCAGCCGCAAAAGTGCTTACACAGGCAGTTATACAATCACGGGCAACCATATCGATTATGTGGATGATACAGGCTTTACCGCTGACGGAGAGTTTCGGGACGGAATTCTCTATCATGCAGGTATGATTTTGTATCGGGAAAGCAAGGTGGGCTGAGGAGAGATTATGGATAGAAGAGTCTGGATTTTAACAATTGCGGCCTTTGTCGTCGGTACGGTCGAGCTGGTGATTGCCGGCATTATCGAAATGATTGCGCAGGACCTGCAGGTTTCCGTTGCGGCCGCGGGACAGCTCGTTACCGTATATTCTCTTGTATTCGCCTTTGGCTCGCCTGTAATTATTGCCCTGACGGCCAATATGGAGCGGCGCAGGCTGCTCATTATTGCGATGTGGGTGTTTTTTGCGGGGAATATCCTGTCCATTATCAGTCCGAATTTTACCATTCTCTTGATTTCAAGAGTGGTGCTTGCCG
Source organism: Paenibacillus jiangxiensis (assembly GCF_046098255.1). Taxonomy (NCBI): domain Bacteria; kingdom Bacillati; phylum Bacillota; class Bacilli; order Caryophanales; family Paenibacillaceae; genus Paenibacillus; species Paenibacillus jiangxiensis. The sequence goes on along the minus strand of NZ_JBJURI010000053.1, from coordinate 6,800 downwards.
CAAGCTGTTCCGTTATCATCATTCTGTCCATTACATTAGCGGCCAGCATCGTGCCTCCGGCATTAAAAGGCCGCGCAATCGGCATTATTTTTATGGGCTTGAGCGCGGCTCTGATGCTTGGCGTGCCCTTGGGTACATGGATTGGCGACCGCTGGGGCTGGAGAATGACATTTGTCTTAATCGCCATGCTTACATTGATTGTGGCTTTATGCGTTCAGCGCTTTCTGCCTAAAGCACCGCCGCAACCGTCCGTTTCCCTGCGGACACAGCTTGGCACGTTGAAGAGCTCCAAGATTCTCTCGGCCCATTTGATTTCCATATTGCAGATGACAGGTCAATTTACGATTTATGCGTATATTACCCCTTATTTGCAAAAAACCATGGGCTTGTCCGCGCCGCTCATCAGTCTGGTGCTCCTGGTTTACGGCCTGGCTGGCATTGCCGGAGGCTGGATCGGCGGCTGGTCCGCCGACAGGCTGGGGCCGCAAAAGACGATCATTTTAACGCTCGTGCTGCATGCCGCGGCGGTTCTACTGCTGCCTTACGCCGCCTCCAACATGCTCAGCTTATTGCTGGTGGTCGCTGTCTGGTGTACCTTCAATATGGCGCCAAGTCCGGCCATTCAAAGCTATCTTATCGAGACGGCTCCCGAATCAGCGGATATTCAGCTCGGCTTTAATACTTCGTCTCTTCATATTGGGGTCGCACTTGGCTCGATAGTGGGCGGTCTCATCGTGAGCCAATACGGCATTTTCGTCAATCCTGCAGCAGGCGGGGTGATTATCCTCTTATCTATCCTCTCCGCCCTCTACTCAATGACAAGAAAGGAAAAAAACGATGCTGTAGAGCAAGCCATTTAAAATAAAGTTTGTGAAAATTTCAAAGGCAGCAGCGATCTGTTGACTAAGGTTTAGTCAGTGGTCACTGCTGCCTTTTCGGCTATTCCGGTTCAGTGCAACGGCAGCTGTACTGTAAATACCGCTCCTTCTCCAGGCTTGCTGTGCACTGAAATCGTCCCCCGGTGTATCTCGACAATTTTATGTGCAATGGAAAGTCCCAAACCGCTGCCTCCTGCCGTTCGTGTCCGTGATTTGTCCGCTTTATAAAAGCGTTCGAAAATGCGCTGCTGATCCTGCTCATCGATGCCCTGCCCCGTATCGGCGATGCGAACAACGGCCTCCTCGCCATTATGCGAAAGAGAAACCGAGATACTTCCACCCTCTGGTGTAAATTTAATGGCATTGTGGAGCAGATTCATCCACACCTGGCTCATCAAATCCTCGTCCGCGTTGACCTCGAGCTCATCCGCCTCCACGGTCATCTCGATGTTTTTGGCCTCCCACTGTGGCTCGCAGGCAAGAATAAGGGAGATGAGCTGCTTATCCAGCCGATAAGGAGACGGATGGAACGGGTGCCGCTCCGAATCCAGTACCGCCAGCTTCATCAGATTCTCGCTTAGCCTGGACAAACGTATACACTCCGTCTCGATGATCGTCAAATACCGGTCCCGCTGCTCACGATCCAGATGCTCGTCCTTAAGCGCCCTGGCGAATCCGATAATCGAGGTCAGCGGAGAGCCGATTTCATGGGATACGTTAGAAATGAATTCCTCCCGCAGCTCTTCCATGGCTTTCAGATTTGCCGCCATATCATTAATGCTGTTCGCCAGTTGGGCATAAGGATGCGGTCTTCCCTGTCTTTCATTCCTGTCTCCAAAGCCCCAGTCCAGATTTACGTGGAAGTCGCCCTGCGAAATGCGTTTTAACGCATCGATCATTTCCATAAAAACATGTTGATTTCTATCCCCAAATATCCGTCTTACTATCATGCCAATGAGAAAGAAGAAAACAAAACCGAGCGTTGTATTGATAAAAAAATCGATCAGCTCATGGGGAGCCCACGCTATTCGCGCATAAACCACCTTTGTAATATAGAATGCGGCGCCCCAGCTAATATATAGCACGGCTAACAGCATTACGACGCGCGCGATGACATGAGGGAACCCCGGTTCCCGTTTCATTGCCGCACCTCCAGCCGGTAACCCAATCCCCGGATGGTGCTGATCCGGAAGGAGTGATTTGCCTCCGGGAACCGTTCCCGGAGGCGCTTGATATGCACATCGACTGTTCTTTCGTCGCCCTCGTAATCATAACCCCAGATCTGCTCGATCAGCTGCTCGCGTGTGAAGGTCTTGCCAGGATAGCTCGCCAGCTTGAAGAGCAGCTCGAATTCCTTGCGCGGAAGCGTAATCTCCTGCTCGCCAGCCCGGCACTCAAATGTATCGCTGCGCAGCACAAGATCTCCGATCGTCACCGATTTGGAAACCATAATACGATAGCGTTTCAATAAAGCCTTGACGCGGGCGACGAGCACCAAGGGATCAAACGGCTTGACAAGATAGTCGTCCGTCCCGAGCGCGAAGCCTTTTACGATCTGTGACGTCTCGCCCTTGGCTGTGAGCATAAGCAGCGGCAGATCGGTCTGCTCACGCAGCTCGCGGCACAGCTCCCAGCCGTCCATGCCCGGCATCATAATGTCAAGCACAACCAGATCGGCCTTGATATCGTCAAGGATGCGCAGCGCATCCAGACCATCCACGGCCTCAAGTACATCCAGACCTTCCAATCTCAAAAAATGTCCGACCAATTCACGAATGTGCGGATCATCATCGACGACCAATATCCGTGTCATTCCAATCCCCCTCTAAGCTGCCCTGTCCATGATTCCTTCGACATCACCCCAAAACAGTCAAGATCCTATGCTTTACGCATATAAGCACGCACCGTAAGCGGGGCGAAGACCGCCACAATGACGGCAGCGCCAAGCAGTGAAATGGCCAGGTCCCCGCCAATCGTTCCCTTATTCGCCAATTCCCGGACGGCATTGACCAAATGCGAAATCGGGTTGATGTTCACAAACCACTGCATCCAGCCAGGCATCGTGTCCACAGGCACAAAAGCGTTGGAGGCAAAGGTGAGCGGGAAAAGAACGATCATCGATATGCCCGATACACTTGAAGCCGTGCGTGCAATCACACCAAAAAAGGCGAAAATCCAGCTGATTGCCCAGGCGCATGCGATGACCAGAATCGCCGCGATGGCGACACTGCCCAGCCCTCCCTCTGGCCGATATCCCATAATATACCCCATCGCAAAGGTAAGCACAGTCGCTATGGTATAACGAACGCTGTCAGCCAGCAGAGCTCCGGCCAAAGGGGCAATGCGTGCAATCGGCAGCGACTTGAAACGGTCAAACACGCCCTTGTCCATATCCTCACGCAGCTGCACGCCCGTTACGACAGAAGTCGAGATCACGGTCTGTACGAGAATCCCGGGAATAATGACCGGTAAATAGTTCTGCACATCTCCCGAGATGGCGCCGCCGAAAATATAGGTAAACATCAGGGTGAAAATAATCGGCTGAAGCGTAACATCAAATAATTGCTCTGGCGTGTGGCGAAGCTTCAGAATCCCACGGTAAGCCATCGTCAAGGAATTGCGGAACGCCTGGCTGAAGCTTGCCGACTTTCTCCCATTTGGCAAAGCACGCCCTGAACCTGTCATCATGGATGAATTATTCATGCTCTCACCCCCACCGCATCATGCAGCTCTTGGGACGCCTGCTGCTCATTACCCTTAACGCCCTGGCCTGTGATGGACAGAAACACCTCATCGAGCGTAGGCTTCTGCACACTCATCTCTGCCAGTCCAATCCCTGCCGTGCGCAGCTCGATAAGCAGGTCCGCTACCCGGTCGGCATTGGCCATCGGAGAAATGATCTTCCCTGCCTCGGCCGACACGTTGGACTTGACTGAAAGCACCTGTTCCACGATACGTACAGCCTTTTCGGTGTCCTGCTGATTTTGTACTCTAAGCTGCAAAGTGGATGCACCCACTGCCGATTTTAGTTCATCAACCGTGCCTTCGGCCACCACCCGGCCATGATCAATAACCGCAATGCGGTCTGCCAGCTGATCCGCCTCATCAAGGTACTGAGTTGTGAGCAGCACGGTAGTCCCTGTTTTGACCAGACGCCGGATGGTGTCCCACATCTGTGCCCGTGTGCGCGGATCCAGTCCTGTCGTCGGCTCATCCAGGAAAATGAGCGGCGGCTGTGCAATGAGGCTGGCGGCCAGATCGAGCCGGCGGCGCATGCCGCCGGAGAAATGCTTCAAGGGCCGTTTGGCCGCTTCGGTCAAACCGAATTCCTCCAGCAGCTCCGCTGCCTTCCGCCGGGCCTCGGCACGCCCCAGTCCAAGCAGCCGTGAAAAAATGATGAGATTTTCGGTAGCGCTGAGCGACTCGTCAACTGACGCGTACTGACCAGTCACTCCGATCAATTGGCGTACAGTCTGCGGCTCTTTTACCACATCATGCCCGAATATACGCGCCGTTCCCCCATCAGGCCGCAATAACGTTGACAGCATGCGGATGGTGGTCGTCTTCCCTGCTCCGTTAGGACCAAGCACCCCATAAATCGAACCCGTACGCACGTTCAAATCGACCCCATCCACCGCACGCTTATCGCCAAATGCTTTGACAAGTCCATGTGCTTCAATTGCCCAGTCTTCGTGGTCTGTCCGGGTCTTTGTTCTGTCTGTATGATCCACTCTCATTTCCTCCCTATAACGATTTATATAGAGAGGGTAACTGACAATTATGAACTGAATATGAATAACGCAGAAAAGGCCTATCGGCTTTGCCGATAAGCCTTTCTTGCCCGTTCAATCTGCGAGAGGTGGCCGCGGATATGGTCAACACGATATTCCAGCAGTTGCTTAAACGTAAAACGGCCCACATCTGCATAAACCCCCACCCGCTCACTTTGCTCGGGGGTCAGTCCGGTCAGAACAGGCTGCATGCTGGAGCGAAGCAGCCGGAACAAGCTTAGCTGGCACTCACGGTCCATCTGCTCATACATCAGGCTGTTCGCCCAGGCGTCCTGGTCAAATGACATGAGCAGCGGCTCGTCTTCGGCCAGAACCTTCTTCAGTCTCTGTGTCGCAACCAGTTCAGCATCCGCTACGTGAACGATAATTTCATGAATGCTCCACTTGTCTGGAGCAGGCTTAAAACGAAGCTCCTCCTCGGACAATCCGTCAATAGCTTCACGCAGCATTTCATATCCGCGGCAGTACTCTTCAATTAATTCTTCCATTCAGGCATACCTCCTAATTTACCGTAAAAATTCGCCAGAAGTACGATGGTGTCCTGCCGCGTCCCGTGTATTTATTTGGCTGAAAGCTCACTTTCCGTCACCCATTGGTGATTGGTTACTTTTTGTCCATCTGTCGTTGAAACATAATCCACCATGTACACCGTCGTTGGCTCGGCGGATTCGATGGTGGCGGTTGCGCCCTTCATGCCTTGCATATGATCGGCCGTAATGGTAACTTCCGCACCCTGCTCATAAGCTTTGGTTTGAGCATTTTCAATCTCTTCATGGATGATCCATTTGTGATCGGTGACTCTCTCCCCGCCTGTAGTTGGCGAATAAGAGATAGTATAAGCTACTGTATCATATGCCCCCACGATGGTGGCTTCCGCACCGTTCATGCCCGGCATATGGTCTGCGTGAATCACAGCCTGGCTTCCCACTGGAAATTTCGGACCTTGTGCGTCTTTGAGTCCTGCCGGAACTTCACCGCTGCCGGAGTGGTCCATTTCGGAGTGATCCATGTTCATGCCGGATTGATTCGTTTCTCCCTGCTGTGAAGATGGATTTGTGTTCGCAGTGCTGCTGCCCGATGCATTGTCGGCCGCACTGTTCCCGCATGCGCTTAATCCAAGCATTGCCGCAGCAAGCAGGATGGTTATATAATTTTTCTTATTCATGTACATTCAATCTCTCTCCCTGTTTAAGGTTTGTTTTCCGTTTGATTAAATTTTAACCAATACCTGTGAAGACTTTGTGAAGATACAAATTTTATTAGGAGGACACTTTATGGGGGAATTTGAAATGAAATCATTTACGATGAAGAACGGAGAAGCTTTTACAGTCCGCAGCGCGCTGCCGGAGGATGCTGAGAAGGTGCTCAATTATAATAAAGAAATTTTCGAAGAAGCTCCCTACCTGCTAACAACCACGGAAGAGTTCAACATGACGAATGAGCAGGAGAAGGAGTATTTGGAACAAATTCTGCTTGATCCGGGCAAGCTGGCCTTGATTGCCGAGGCTCAAGAGGAAATGATCGGTTTTCTGGATTTTCACAATGGCCATAAAATCCGCAATAAACATCAGGGCACCCTTGCTATGAACGTTGCACAGAAATACAGGAATCAGGGGATCGGAAAAGCCCTGCTTTCCAGCCTGCTGGATTGGGCCGAGCGAAGCCCCTTAATCGAAAAAGTAGCCCTGGAGGTCGTAACTGAAAATTACCCTGCGATCCAGTTATATAGAAGCCTTGGATTTATGGAGGAAGGCCGTAAAATCAAAGCGATCAAAGTAAATCAGGATACATATTATGATGTCATGCTGATGGCCCGCTTATTAAAATAATCAAAAAAATGGCTCAATCTAGAAATCAGTATTTTGACCGACGGGTTTGCCTCGAATGATCGATCTATCCGGCACATTTCTTTGCTTAACGGTTGCCTCAGCGCTTATTTGACCGAAAAAAAGGAAGTTTCTTTTCTAGCGGATGTATGAGCGCCTATTTTAGCGGAACAGTCCCTTTTACCTGCAAAAAAAGGGAATTAAGCTCACCGGCAACCGTCCCTCGTATTAAGGTGTTTTCTCACGAATGCTCACTCATTCGCAGGATTTTACTGCCTTGAAAAGCGAAGAGATGAGCGGAGACC
>NZ_JBJURI010000052.1:0-27202 GCF_046098255.1 Paenibacillus jiangxiensis | reverse complement strand
ACACGACCGTTAAGCCCTCCAGCGCCGATGGTACTTGGACCGAAGGGTCCTGGGAGAGTAGGACGTTGCCAGGCAAATCCCCTCGGGGAAGAATACATATTGGGGTCCTTAGCTCAGCTGGTTAGAGCGCACCCCTGATAAGGGTGAGGTCGGTGGTTCGAGTCCACTAGGGCCCATCATTTACATAGGATTTTTAAATGAAATATATATATGGGGCCATAGCTCAGCTGGGAGAGCGCATCGCTGGCAGCGATGAGGTCAGGGGTTCGATCCCCCTTGGCTCCATTTAAGTATGGGCCGGTGTAGCTCAATTGGTAGAGCAACTGACTTGTAATCAGTAGGTTGGGGGTTCAAGTCCTCTCGCCGGCACCACTTCAAGTGAATGCGGAACCGTGGTGTAGAGGCCTAACATGCCTGCCTGTCACGCAGGAGATCGCGGGTTCGAATCCCGTCGGTTCCGCCACTTTAGAAAAAAAATTGGGATGAGAGCCCAATAGGGTTCGTCGGAGCGGCACTTCGTTATGACTAGCTTCGCAGTCTCTCATAAAATGAGAGTACCCCGGAGATTCTGTAACAAGTTTCAGGCTTGGGAACTTAAACAGATTTTACTAAAGGATTACTTTTATTGAGAGCCATTAGCTCAGTCGGTAGAGCACCTGACTTTTAATCAGGGTGTCGAAGGTTCGAGTCCTTCATGGCTCACCAGTTTTTTCTAAAATATGCGGTCGTGGCGGAATTGGCAGACGCGCACGGTTCAGGTCCGTGTGGGCTAACCCCCCGTGGAGGTTCGAGTCCTCTCGACCGCACCAATTTAACAATGAACGTGCTCTTGAGTTTCCTGTCGAGGAGATTCAAGGGCTTTTTGCGTACTCGAAATTTGCAAAGTATTGCTCATTACTTGAGCCGAAGAAAGCTTTGAGTTGTATTCAAGATGAACATAAATGTTGGCGGTCGTGGATCATGAATTGAGAGGGAGTTACACATGAGTCTGATTAAGTATGAAGTGTTCCTGGCGTGGTGGAGCTGGGCAGTCTGACGAAGGCGGCGGAGGCGCTGGGCTTCACCCAATCCGGCATCAGCCATACGATCAGCAGCCTGGAGCAAGAATTCGGCTTCCCGCTGCTCGTGCGCAGCCGTTCTGGTGTGAAGTTGACGGTGAACGGGAAACAGGTTCTTCAGCCCATCCGGGAGATTCTGAAATGGAATGAGCAGCTCAAGCAGCAGGTAAAGCAGGACCGGATGCTGGCGATTCACTCCACCGACCATCTGCTGAGTAAAGCCCCTTATATGCCACTGGCCCAGGTCGCCTACGAGGACCTTCATCATTCCGAAGCCCGGCTCGGACTATGATGTGCAGCAGGTACTGGAGAAGGCCGGGATTAAGCCGAACATCAAGTTCTCCGCTGGGGATGATTATGCGATCATAGCTATGGTGGAGAAAGGCCTGGACATCAGCATCTCCCGGAGCTGGTCATCCGGCCAGGAAGTGATTTGACCTGTAAATCAAGCGCAAAAAAGGCACGTTTTCAATTTTGAAAATGTGCCTTTTTTGCCATTAATTTAAAGTCGAAATGGCAAACGTAACAATGCGTGTCATCTGCTTAATTTGCGACCTTCTTTGTCGAGAAACAACAGTTCGTAGTATTTTTTGGGTCGCCCCTTACTATTGTCTCGTTTTTCAAATACCGTTTGTGCGTATTTACTTTCTTCAATTTTGTTAAGGATACGGTTTGCACCTCTGACGGTCATGGACAGGCACCCAGCAACATCCTCAGAGGATAATTTATTTGTTCTCATGATTTCTGCATAGGACATGATTTTTTGCAAGTTGATGTTGTTTATTCCGATAGTTTTGGCTAACGCGATGATTTCCGGGTCCCCCTGTTCAGAGAACTGTATGACATTCATGCTCCGCATTGGGCCGATAACCTTCTGATCCTCGTTTATAAAAAAGCTACAGCTGCCCGTAAAGGCTTCCGCCTGTCTGTGAGCTTTGGTGGCGTTTATGCTAGCTTGGAAATATTCATGCCCCGAGCCCCACCCGATCTTCACCTTGCCCTGTATGCGTTCTTCCAGATACTCCAGCAGGCTACAGTTATGCGCGTTAGCGGTGATTCTCATGAAATTTCCGTAGGTGGTGTACAGTCTGACATAGCCATCCGAAATTTGCGCCGTGTCTGCCAGATTCACGCTGCGCAGAAACCTGCCGACAAGAACTTTCAGCTCATGGAGCTCCTCTTCGGAGGACTGCTGCTCATTTTGGACCGATAGATATGCGACCACTGCCCTCTGGTTCTTAAGCTTAAGGATGGTAATTTCATTGATGATCTCGCTGATGGTCTCTTTAACGCTCTCTAAAGTGGGCCGGATTAAGATATATTTGACTCCGTGCTTTTGAAGCTCCGGAACAAAGTGGCCGAAGGCCGTGATGGACAGATCTATTTTCTTGTTTTCCCACAGACTGATATGGTTCTCCAGCATGGTCTCCACCCGCTCCAGCAGATCTCCGCTGTCCACAGGCTTTCCCTCATGAGTCAGGTATTGCTGGAATTCGCTGAAGGACTCGATGATATACGCATAATCCACATAGATCCGGGAGATATCAAGTCCAGGTTCTGTAACCAGCAGCCGGAAAAGCTCCCTGTACAGCAGGTTCTCATCATCGTGCAAAATGTGAACAGGGACTTTATCATTCAGGCATTCCTTATCGATGGACTCGTAAAGCATCCTGCCGCTGATCACAAATCCATCCACCGAATCTAAGTTCTGCAGGTATAGGTCTGTTGTTTCACTGAAATTGCTTATGGTAAGGAAGCGGAACTGGCATAATGGCCGCATCTCTTCTTCAATGGCGCGGAAATAATCCATATGGGTCTCTGGCGTGATAATACCCAGCTTGATTGTCATGGTAGATTCCTTTCATAAAACAGTTCAATCAAAAGAGTTATATCACAATAAATGTGATATTACAATGTTCCGGCAGCCTCCAAAATAATGTTCTTAAAATGTCTTAATATCTCTTGACAGCGAATGAAAATGCCAGTACGATGAAAGTGTTCTTAAAAAGTCCTAAAATATAAAGGAGGAATGCTTGCTCTGTTCTAACGTTCATTTAATTTATGTTGCGGGAGATGTTCATTTGTGATTGAAAAAGCTGGAGACTTAATGAGTATGGCCCAGCAGTTGCAGGACAAAATGGTCACGTACAGGCATCATCTTCATGCGATTCCGGAGCTTGATTTAAGTTTGCCCAGAACTACGGCCTACGTAAAAGAGGCCTTGGAGTCGATGGGTCTTAAGCCCGCTCCGGTAGGAGAATCAGGGCTAACGGTTACGATTGGCGGACAGCATGACGGGAAGGTGGTTCTGATTCGTGCGGATATGGACGCTTTGCCCATTCAAGAAGAAACAGAGCTGTCTTGCGCATCATTGAATGGAAACATGCATGCTTGCGGTCATGACATGCATACTTCCATGCTGCTCGGAGCTGCGGAGATTCTGAAGGCTAATGAAGCGCAGCTTCGCGGGACGGTTAAGCTTATGTTTCAGCCGGGTGAAGAGACGCTGCACGGGGCAAAAATGATGCTGGAGAATGGGATTCTCGACAATCCCAAGGTGGATGCCGCTATGATGCTTCACGTATTGACCGGAATGCCGCTTCCTGTCGGACAATTTGTAGTGCCTGAGGAAGGTGGAGCGATATCTGCTTCTTCGGATTGGTTCGAAATCATCATCCGGGGGAGGGGCTCACATGGCGCTATGCCCGAGGCCGCAGTGGACCCCTTAAATGTGGCTGCTCATCTTCATCTGGCGCTGCAGGGTATTCTAAGCCGGGAAATTTCACCGATTGACAATGCAGTGCTTACCATTGGCGTGATGGAGGGCGGAACTACGAACAACGTGATTCCCGATACGGCCAGATTGAAAGGAAGCGTGCGCACATTTGACGCTGCATTGCGGGATAAAGTGGAAGCCCGTATCCGCGCAATTACCGCAGGTATCGGAGAAACTTTTCAGGCAAAAATGGAAGTGATCTATACGAGAGGTTGTCCTGAGGTGAAAACGGATGGCGGGCTTAATAGGCAAATGAGAGCTTCGATTGCAAATACCTTTGGGGACGGCTCCTATATCGGTATAACTGAGCTGGTACCCGGCGGGAAATTAATGGGCTCGGAAGACTTCGCCTTTGTCTCACAGGCGGTGCCAAGTACCACAGTGTTTCTTAACGCAGGCAATATCGAAGATGGTTATAGTTACCCTGTACACCATCCAAAGACGATGTTCTCGGATGAGGTGCTTCATAGAGGGGCTGCGGCTTATGCAGCTTTTGCCAGAGACTGGCTTGAAAGTAACAGATAAGCTCTAAACCAAACTTAGGAGGAATTACAATGACAGAGAGACGTATGATTGGACCCACCAAATTCGAAGAGTACTCGGAGAAATACAAGGAATTCTTGTTAATGACCCGCCGTGACGGAATCATTGAAGTGCGTCTGCACACCGACGGAGGTCCGTACAAGCACAATTGGGAAGCTCATACCGCCTGGTCTCATGCGTGGTCAGATATCGGCCGTGACCCTGAGAACGAAGTCATGATTATTTCGGGTACTGGGGATAAATGGTTGATTGGCGACCCTGAGGTCTGGAATACGAAATTTATGGATTGGCCGAAGCAAAAGAAGCTCGAACAGTATCATGAATCACTAAGACTTCTTGAAAATCTGATCTTCTGCATTGACATCCCGACCATCGGGGCGGTCAACGGGCCGGGAACGCACTGCGAACTCGCAACGCTCTGTGATATTACCATTTGTACAGAAGACGCGGACTTTTTCGATCCGCATTATCTGGGAGGCACGCCTCCAGGAGATGGAATGCTGCTCACACTGCAGAGCATGATCGGTTTCAAGAAAGCAGCCTATTACGCCTACACCGGCAAGAATATCAATGGTCAGACCGCCTTGGAGCTGGGTATTGTCAGTGAAGTGCTGCCCCGAGAAAAGCTTCTTCCGCGCGCATGGGAGCTGGCGGAGATGATCATGCAGGCACCGCGTTCAACGAGACATCTGTCGCACTCTATCATCTCCCGTCCATGGAAGCAGGCACTGGTCGCCGATCAGGGATTCCAGCTTGCCCACCAGATGTACGACATGGCCATTGATGAAGAAGGAGTGCTGGAGCGCCTGAAGAAAATGCAAGGACGCCTGATGGGCAAAGATGTTCAATAGAAAGATGACGGGACCTACACGGTTCGAAGAGTACTCCGAGAAATACAAGGACTTATTCCTCATGACCCGCCGCGGCGGCATCCTCGAAGTGCGCATGCACACTAACGGGGGACCTTTACAATTCGACTGGCCGGTCCAAGCCGCATATGGTCATGTATGGTCAGATATTGGCCGTGATCCTGAGAATGAGGTCATGATCCTTACAGGGACAGGAGAGCTGTGGCAGACAGGCAATCCTGAAGTCTGGACCACCAAATTCATGGATTGGCCGAATTGCCGGAAGCTGGAGATGTATCATGAATCGCTCAGAATGATTGAAAATATGGTTCATTGCCTTGACATCCCCACGATCGGGGCGGTCAATGGCACAGGCGCACACTGGCAACTGGGAACGCTCTGTGATATTACCATTTGTACGGAAGACACCGCGTTCTTCGATGCCCATTATCTGGGCGGTGTTCCGCCTGGAGACGGAATCGTTCTGGCCCTTCAAAAGATACTGGGGAGCAAGAAAGCGGCATACTATGCATACACGGGGATGAACATTACTGCCCAAGAGGCACTAGACCTCGGTCTGGTCAGTGAGGTATTGCCTCGTGAACAGCTTCTTCCACGGGCATGGGAGCTGGCAGAGATGATCATGCAGGCACCCCGCTCTACAAGACATCTTACGCATTCAATTGTATCGCACCCGTGGAAACAAGCTTTTGCAGAGAATCAAGGTCTTCAGCTTACTCACCAATTGGTTGACATGGCTATTGATGAAGAGGGGATTCATGAGCGGCTGATGAAGCTCAAGGAACGTTTTCAGAGGAATGGGCAGTAAGCCTGGTCAAGCCGCAGGAGGAAGATCTAAGCCAAAGACAACTTAGAAGGGATAAGGGTGCTATGAGATCGTTGACTGAGCTATTTAAGATTGGCAGCGGACCGTCCAGCTCCCATACCATGGGGCCGGAGAAGGCGGCCAGAATCTTCAAAGCAGAAAATGAAGACGCAGACCAGTTCAAGGCACTGATCTATGGTTCCCTTGCCAAAACAGGCAAAGGCCATATGACGGACAAGGCCATTATTCGCGCATTGTCACCCGCTTCAGCGGAGGTAGAATTTGTTCCGCAGCCAGATTTTGTTCTGCCCCATCCCAATACGATGGACTTGTTCGCTTACCAAGACGGTCAGCAAACAGCCTCCATGCGCGTTGTCAGTATCGGCGGCGGGGACATTGTGATTGAGGGGCGGGAGGAGGTGCGGGGACATGATGTCTACCCGGAGAACAGCTTTGCAGAGATCAGCGCCTTGTGTAAAGCGAATCATATCCGCCTAAGCGATTACGTCGAGCAGCGTGAAGGCATACAGATCTGGGATTTTCTCCAAGGAATCTGGGAAGCGATGAAGCGGTCAATCGACGAAGGGCTGTCTGTCACAGGCATTCTGGAGGGCGGCCTGAATGTCGAACGCAAGGCGAAATATCTGTATCATCAGCGGGATATGGATGAGAGCCCGGAGACGCGGGAGAATCGGATCGTTAGCGCGTACGCTTTTGCCGTCAACGAACAGAATGCGGCCGCCGGTACAGTCGTAACGGCTCCAACCTGCGGGGCCAGCGGTGTTGTGCCCGCCTCGCTCCGTTATATGCAGGAGAAGCTGCAGGTCCCGGACGAACAGATTCTCCGGGCACTGGCCGTCGGCGGGCTCATTGGCAATCTGGTCAAGCATAACGCCTCAATCAGTGGCGCTCAGTGCGGCTGCCAGGCTGAGGTTGGCACGGCTTGCTCTATGGCAGCGGCTGCGCTGGCTGAACTGTCCGGTATGGAGATTGACCAGATTGAGTATGCGGCGGAGGTTGCCATGGAGCATCACTTGGGGTTAACCTGTGATCCGATTAACGGACTAGTTCAGATCCCTTGCATTGAGCGGAATGCTGTCGGTGCGATGCGGGCGATCAATGCGCTGAGTCTGGCCAAATTCTTGTCTGGTACCCGTAAAATATCCTTTGATCTGGTTGTTCAGACCATGTATGAGACAGGCTTGGATATGAACAGCAGTTACCGCGAAACTTCTGAGGGCGGGCTTGCTAAGCTCTACAAAATTGCTAAATAATACTGCCACGATGATGGGCATTAATTCCATACTTGTGTAATGAGACGAAGAACGTCCCTTGCTGCCGGTTGGCAGAAGGGACGTTCTTTTTTGGAAGGCTACATAAGTCGGACTGCTCGATGCCGAAACATAAGGTTAGATTACCTTGCGGGTCGAAATCTACCAGAAGAACCTTTTTTTCTTCATTGGATACCCATTAAAACCTCCTTCAATTACGGTTGAATAAGCCACTTTACCACAAAATTCAAAAGATTTACGCACATAACTCCGCGTAAGATGACGTAAACGATGCCAAGCAATTGAAAGGAAAGAAAAAAACGGACGCCGGCAATATACCGACGCCCGTTGCTTGTCTAGGGCTTAATCTCCTCATCGAGCTGACGCACCTTGCGGGAGGATAACGTCCAAAGCGCTCCCATTAGCAGCAACAGACCGCTAACGACAAAAATGAAGCCAATCCAGGACCCCGCACCATATCCGATGAGCGTATGAAGCCATGGATGTTTCACCATCGGCAAAGGCGCTTCAAGCCACCGATCCGCGAGAGGCCCTGTGACGAGAAATGACAAGGGAGCCATGACGGCACACAGCTGCCCATAGGCGGCGAACACCCTTCCCTGAAGAGCAAGCGGTGTTTTTCGCTGCAGAATGGAGTGGAACAAAGCTCCCGTCATGGCCAGTGGGAGCATCAGCAGGAACAAGGCGGTTCCCATCATTCCGGTATGGCTGCTTGCTCCGAGAAGAACAAACATCAAGGAGGTGAGGATAGAGCCGGCGAAGATGAACCTGATTTTATAGCGGAAATGCCCCCACCATACAGCTGCCGCCGCTCCTGCCAAAGCGCCTACATTCATGACTCCCAGAAGAATGGACATGATGTCGGTGCTCCCTGTACGCTGCAGAAAATAAGGGATGGCCAGTTCCAACGGCCCATTCAATATAAAATTCCACCACCCAAAATAAAGAAACAGATAGAGAAGCGGTTTTTGTTTCCAGAGGAACCGGTAACCTTGAATAGCCTCAATCCACAAGCGGCTTCCTTCCGGCCGTGACTCCTCGCGCTGCATTTCCGGCAGCGGAAGCAAGGCAATGACCCCCGTTCCGATCAGGAATGTGATCAGATCCACAACCAAAATTCCGGCGATACCGTAAGGTTCGTACAGCATACCGGCTAGGGAGGGGGCGATCACCCCAGCAAGGGGGAAGAGCAGCTCTTTCAGCGAATTTATCCGATCCAGTTCCTCATTCCGCACCATCAGCGGAATCAAGGCCGACGTCGCCGAGCTTTGCAGCGCCATAAACAATCCTTGCCAAGCGGCGATTGCATAGATGGGCCATAGTAAGAAGTTGTCGCTGACAAGGCAACCAACGAGCAAAGCGGTGCACATCATCTGACCCGTATCACCCGCGATGATCGCTGTTTTGCGTTTCCACCGGTCCGCAGCAATGCCGATCCAGTTACTGAAAAATAAGAGGGGAAGCTCATTGAAAAGCGATAAAAGCAGCAGGGGAGTCGCTTGACCTGTTTCATGAAACAGCTTGATACCGACTGCAATGGAGGTCATGCGGCTTCCCAGCATGGAAAGTCCTTGCAGGCTAAAGAAAAAGTAAGGCAATTTATTTGAACGGTGCATGGGGATTCTCCTTTTTATACAGCAAAAAAGCTTCCATGGAACTCCAGGTCCATGGAAGCTTCTAGCTCGGCAAAAGATTGACAGACAATACGACATGGCTGCCTTTTACCGAAGAGCTGCTTGTTGTTCTGATGTTCTGAAGAGGAGAAGCAGGAGAGCCGCATGACGAATCAAAGCTCTGCCTATCGGACAAAACCCTTGAGACCTTCAAACGAATCTTTGCTTCGTATGCAATTAAGCTTACCCTTCAGAACGAACAGTGAGGAGCATGTGCTTTCGATTCCCCTTTTTTAGTCCGGTTTTAAGTTGACTTATTCTAACACGCTGCATTTTCAAAATCAACAGCACTTTTTTTTCTGAAACAGAAGGGACATTTCGCCCGCGGTCGAACTATTTTGACGGTATAATGGTCGTCGAGGTGATATAATGAAACAGACGTTCTCTAATCAAAGCCGTGTCATTCAACCGTCCATCTTGTACTTCGGTTCGGCCGTCGTTTTGCTTTCTACACTAAATGAAGACGGATCGACGAATCTGACACCGATGTCCTCCGCCTGGGCTCTCGGAAATCGGATCGTGCTGGGGCTTGGCGAGGGCAGCCATGGATTGGCGAATCTGAGAAGGCATCCGGAAATCGTCGTCAATCTGCCCGATTCTTCGCTTTGGGAAAAGGTGGAGCGGCTTGCCCCGTTGACGGGGGCCACTCCCGTGCCGGATGCGAAGCGCCCCCGATATCGACATGTGAAGGATAAGTTTGCTTATGCCGGATTTACGGACGTGCCTTCACAGGAGGTACGGCCATTGCGAGTGGGCGAATGCCCGCTGCAGATCGAAGCTGTTGTTCGCAATATGCAGACGGCTGAAGGTTTTTCGATCGTGGAAGTCGAGTCGGTATGCGTTCATGCCCACGAGTCTATCCTGATCGATGATCGCCATGTAGACCCTGCGCAATGGAATCCGCTGATTTATAATTTCCGCCACTATTTCGGGCTAACCGAACAGCTGGGCAAAACGTTCAAAAGCGAAACCTAATACTACCCGTTCCAAAGGAGACCATCCATGATCCACAATATGCTTCAGGACTAAAAAACGAGGAATTCGAGTGGGAGAAATTTGCTTGTGCATTTCTCCCTTTTGATTCTCTACTGAGTTAGCGGAGGTTCCAGATGAATATAAGAACCATTCAAGCCAAAGATAATGGTGCCATAGAAGCGATTATTCGGCAATGCTTAATCGAGTTTGGCGGGAATCGTGCAGGGCTGGCATGGGAAGACGAAAGCTTGAGCCATCTGTCCGAATATTATAATCACAAGGGCAGGGCCTATTGGATTGCGCTTGATGAACACGGCAAGGTGCTTGGCGGCTGCGGGATCGCGGAATTCGGTTCCCCTGATGCAAGAATTTGCGAGCTGCAGAAGATGTATTTGCTGCCGGAAGCAAGAGGAAAGGGAATTGCGGCCCATCTGCTGCAGACCGCGCTCCGATTTGCAAAGCAGCATTATAAAGCTTGTTATCTGGAAACGCTGCAAAATATGCAAGCTGCTAATCTTTTCTATACGAAAAACGGCTTTCAACAATTGGAAGCACCGCTGGCAGGTTCCGATCATTTTGCCTGCGATGCATGGTATATCCGTGATTTATAGCAGGCGAGATCAATTCATTGAGCTTCGCTCTATGGTCTTGGGCTGATATTATGGAGATACTTATTATAAAAGGGGATGAGTATCATGAGCACTTCAGAAATGAATAGTACAATTTTAGGGGGTAAATTTTCTGGGAGTCAATAATATGGATTATGTTATAATGAGTCAAAAGATATTTATGTAACATTATTAAAGCTTAGGGGATATGAAATGTTAGACAAGTATAATGATCTCCCGTTATATGTTCAGTTGAAAAATAAATTACGTGACAAAATCTTAAATGGCAGTTTAAAAGAGGGTGAGGTTTTACCTTCGGAAAATCAGTTAATGCGAGAATTCAGTATTACACGCAGTACCATAAGAAGAGCTCTTGAAGAATTAGTGAAAGAAGGACTTGTAGAAAAAGAGCAGGGAAAAGGCGCTTTTGTAAGGTTGCGTGAAACCAAACAGAATCTTTGGAACTTTCAAGGCTTTACCGATCTGTCCTTAAAAAAGAACCAACAACCTGTTACTAAGGTGCTGAAAAAAGAAATTGTTATGGAAGACAATATTGCCTATTTTAAACTGCAACGTCTTCGTGGAACAAAGCTAAATAACAAAACAAGATGGATGACCATCGATCAATCCATGCTTCCTCTTGATGTATTTAAAGGTATCGATCAGTTTGATTTTAGCAGTACTTCTCTATATCAAACATTACGCAAGGAATATCAAATATTTCCACATCATGTAGTTCTGGATATTAACCCCATTATGTGCAATGAAGAAATGTGCGAGAGATTGGAGCTGGAAAGTCCAATTCCTTTGCTTGAGGCTACAGGAACTGTATATAGCAAGGACGGCATGGAGATTGAAAAAATATACAATATTTATGGACCGCATTTTCAGTTTAAATTAAATCAGTACATATAATGCGCTTGACAGATCGTCAGGCGTATTATATTATCAATTTAACTTGTACGTACAACCAAACAAGTTGAAAGAGGAGGCAGTATATGAAGGTTTTAGGTATGTTATATGGTATGGCAATTGGAGATGCGCTTGGGATGCCCTCCGAGCTGTGGGGCCGTAAAAAGGTGAAGTCCTATTTTGGTCACATTACTGAATTTTTAGATGGTCCAAAAGAAAATGACGTTGCTTGTAATTTTACTAAAGGACAATTTACAGACGATACGACACAGGCACTGCTAATTTTAGATGCTTTAATTGAAAATGATTTTGTTCCTTCAGACACCCTAATTGCTGAAAAACTCCTGGAGTGGGCGATCCGCACCGATGCTTTTGAAAATAATATATTAGGCCCAAGTTCAAAAGCGGCTCTCCTGGCGATTAAAGAAGGAAGAGATGTAAGTGAATTCACAAGAAAAGCGCTTACAAACGGAGCGGCAATGAGGATTGCTCCCATTGGTGCCTTATTCTCGACAGCTCAATCTGAAGAGTTAGCGCAATACGTATATGAAGTGAGTAAAGTAACTCACTCAACGGATGTTTCCCTCGGCGGTGCGGCCATGATTGCCTACGCTGTAAGCGCTTCGATTGAAGACAAAAGCTGGGAGCAAATTATCCAGGGAGCCTTGAATATCTATGAACTGGCTGCAAAGAAAGGAGCAGAAACTTTTGCGGCCTCCATTCCGGAGCGCTTGAAGCTGGGCATTGAATTTGCGGATAAATACCAGGATGACGAAGAAACTTTCACTCAGAAAATTTATGATGTCATCGGATGCGGTACAATGACAAGTGAATCGGTGCCGGCTGCACTGGCGATTGCCTATTATGCAAAAGACCCGAACCGATGTGCTTTAATCTGTGCAAACATTGGCGGGGATACGGATACGATCGGAGCGATGGCGACAGCGATTTGCGGAGCAAGATATGGGTACGATGCGATCCGTAAAGATTGGCTTGAAACCATTGATCGTGAAAATAAGGTAGACTTGAAAAAATATGCTCATTTTATTGAATCCCATAAGTCACAGTTTAAAGGGGTATAAGTCATGGAAAAAGAGCAGACCATTATTCTTCAAGATGGTGAAAAAACGGGTAAGCCGCGGGATTTATTTTTTATGTGGTTTGCAGCGAATATAGGTATATTAGGAATTGTATATGGCGCAATTATTGTAAACTACCAATTAAGCTTTTTTCAGTCCATTTTAGTTGCCCTTCTTGGCCCGCTATCTTTTGCGCTGGTGGGGTATGCGAGTTTGTCTGGACGTGACAGTGGGGCACCCACCTTTGTCATGTCCAGAGCAGCGTTTGGTTTTAAAGGTAATTTCATACCGGCTTTAGTAGGATGGTTTGGGCAAGTGGGCTGGTTATCGGTGAATGTTACGACAGGTACTTTGGTGCTTCTGTCGATCTTCAACGAATTCGGGATAGAAACAAGTACACCTTTAAAATTTATAGCCTGGTTAATCTTTGCTGGTTTGGTATTGGTATCTGTATCGTTTAGCCAGGAAACACTGGTTAAAGCCCAAGCTTTCTTTACTTATATTTTTGGTGGTCTAACCATTGTTGTACTGGCTTTCCTTATACCGAATACGGATTGGAACCATCTTTTTGCCTTGAAGTCCGGATCATGGATTTCCAGTTTTTTGCCGGCCCTGATGTTTGTTATTATAGGAACAGGACTTACTTGGACAAAGGCGGCTTCTGATTACAGTCGCTATCAAAGCAGAAAGAATTCTTCGAGATCCATCATCTTTAATGTGACAGCAGGAGCGTTCATTCCCTTATTTCTGATTATTGGAACAGGTATTCTATTGGCGTCGAAGGTGGATGGACTTGCGAGTGCTGAAAATCCAGTAGCATTAATTGGAAGCGTTTTACCGGGATGGATGACCATTATCTATTTAATTGCTGCCCTTGGCGGAATAACTCCTATGTGCTTTATTGGGCTGAAATCATCAAGGCTTATTCTTGCTTCGTTTAATTTAAAGGTTAAAGATTCTACTGCCATCTCTATTCATGCTGTCCTTATCACAATCATCCCACTTTATGTACTTGTTGTTTCAAACAACTTTATGGGAAATTTCCAAACCTTTTTAAGTTATTTGGGTATTGGCTTAGCCGCATGGATCGCGATATATTTGATTGATTATACCTTCTTAAGAAGACGTGTCGGATATAACAAACAACTGCTGGAGGATCCTTCGTTCAATCCGTTTAATACAGGCGGTGTAATCGGCTGGATTTTAGGTGTCGGTTCAGCCTTGATCCTGAGGAATTTTATTGAATCCAGTTACTTCATCCCCATTACTCTCTTAATCAGTGGAGGTTACTATTACTTCTCCATACAGGCTAAAATTAAGCAAATGAGTGAGGTTAAATATGAGAAAGATTAATCGCAATAGAGTACTTCTTATTGGAGGCGTTTTCATTGATGTGATAGCCAAAGTACAGCGCGTTCCCGAAACGGGACAGGATATCCCGGGAGAAATGATTGACCGTATCGTGGGGGGATGCGCGTATAACGTGGCCAATGTTTTAAAGCAACTGGATGTCGAGTATGATCTAATGGTTCCAGTCGGCAAAGGAATTTACGCTGATATGATAAAAAAGACGTTTAACGAAGAAGGACATAAACTGTTAATTGAAGATCCCAGTAATGACAATGGCTGGAGCTTATCGCTTGTAGAAGAAAGCGGGGAACGTACCTTTATTACCTTTAACGGTATCGAGGAATATTGGAAAGATGAATGGTTCAGTCAAATCGATATTGAGGATTATCAATATATTTACCTGACGGGTTATTCACTTGAGGGAGAAAAAGCGGATGCCATTCTTAATCGATTAGTTAAGAACTCATTTAATGGGAAGATCATATTTGATACTTCTCCACGCATTTCTTCTATTAAAAAAGAGCACTTGGAAAAACTTTTTGCATTAAAGCCTATTGTGCACAGTAATCTAAGTGAAATTCTTGAGCTCACAGGCGAAACGGATCTCGAACAAGCTGTTCGAAGATTGCATCAATCTACCCAAAGCGAGGTTGTTGTCACGTTAGGACCAAAGGGTTCATTATGTTATAACGGTGAACAAATGATTATGCTTGATGGGAAAAAGGTGCCTGTGGTTGACACAATAGGAGCCGGAGATGCCCATACAGGAGCATTTATTGCATCATTGCTTCATGGTCATCCTTTAGAAAAAGCATGTGAGCTAGGAAATGAGGCAGCCGCACAAGCGGTACAGGTGCAAGGCGGAAAATTTAAGCTCAATCCGTTTTCAGGGACGTGATTGCTGAAAAATTAAATCCCAATCTCTCATGAATGTAACTGAGGGGTTGGGATTTTTAACTATGCTTTGATCTATCTCAGAAGAACAACATGGGTCGCGGGTACGATTCCCGTCGTCCGCTCCATCGTATACCCTAATTGTTAATTGACTGTAAACGTAATTAGCAGTATGATTATATACACATCGGGACGTAGCTCAGCTTGGTAGAGCACCTGGTTTGGGACCAGGGGGTCGCATGTTCAAATCGTGTCGTCCCGATCACCTTCGATGCATCACGCAGGTGTAGTTTAATGGTAGAACTCCAGCCTTTCAAGTTGGTAGCGTGGGTTTGATTTTCCAGCACGAGATCTATATGAGAAATGATGTGAAGCCTTGATATATAAGGCTTTTTTTGTTGTTTTGAACGGGATGTGGAGGATTAGAGCGCAGTTTTCGGGCGGCTTAACGGGGCATATTTATTACTTGTCTTGTTGGTCTGACATGCAGCATACTGACTTCACTAGGTTGGAATGATATAAGCTTTTTATACCCTCATTGAAATCATCGTAAAACGCTTCATTTCGTCAATAAATATCGCCGAGGTTATCGATGGCGAGAATGTAGACAACATATTCCTGGAAATTGATCTGATAAATAATTCGAAAAGTGCCTACACGGAGTCTATATTGATTGGTTGTACCTTTTAATTTGGTTATGTCGCCAGCAGGGGGAATGCGCTTTAGCCCTTCCAAGGCGGCGTATATTCGCTGCCTGTTATGTGCGTCTTGTTTGGAGAGGAACTTCACGGCGCTTTTATGGTAAGTCAAGGTTAAATTCACGTTTGGCTGCCTCCCCTGTAATAAATCCCTCCTTGTTATTCAATTGGTCAAGTTCTTCTTGGCTGAATGGTTCGTCCACTTCGGGAAGATTGTCATAAAATTGTTGTAGCGTATTGCGTCGCTGCCGTTCGGCCAAATATTCCACAAAATCAAGTGTGGAGTTTTGTTCTGTTTCAGGCAACTGCTGAAACAACTCCAAAAGTTTTTTTTCTTTATTGACCGCCATTATGCTCATCCTTTCTCCAATTTTCCCAGCGCTTTAGGACAGACTCTTCAAGTGCGATCTATCGAAAATGAAATGGGAAGTGCTCTTTTTCAATATTATACCCTATGTGGAGTTCGCGGATACCGCCGCGGCGCAAGAAATATACATATTTTCCCATGTGACTTCAATATACCACTCATGTACCGATGCCGATAACTTCGAATAATCCGCAGTAGCACACAATAACACATCGGTTCCGAGAACCCACGCCAGATAAGGCCCTTTCGTATTATTAGGTCACCAGAAATCTCTTGTTGACCTAATAATACGAAACAAGCCGTCCGGCGAAAAAAAGAAAGGAAGCAGTTTTGCCGCTATAGCAAAAGAAGTTAGCGCTGCCCACACTGCTGAATATCTGAATGATATATGGAATCCCGATATCCTTATTAGTTGCCATTAGACCTAATACACGCTATTCTGAAGTCAAAGTTTCTTCAGGATAGCGTTTTTATTTTAATCGCTCCAAAAAAATATGCTTCTGCAGCGTATCTTTTTCATATCTCTAATCGTCTTCTTCATGAAACCTTCTACAAGGACTTAACAAAGGGGGGCCCCATTTATGGCCTTTGTGAAATCCGCACACACAAATTATTTAAATAAACAAACGCATGCCGAGCTTCTGCAAGCTCTGCCTTCTTTGCTGAAATACTGCCTTAAGCTTACCGGTTCCCAATGGGAAGCCGAAGACCTCGTGCAGAGCACCTGTCTCCAACTGCTTGGGAAGCTGCCGCTGCAGGATACGGCTGTGAACTGGGAGGCTTACCTTATCCGTTCAGCGCGGAATACGTGGATTGACCGGATTAGACGGCAGGCAGTAGGTCAACGCGCCGCCTCACGTCTAAACGCAAAAACCGCGTATAGTGACAAGTACGGGATGGATCTCGAACTGGCGCTCTCTGCTCTCATTCAGTGGCTGCCGCCGTGGCAGCGGACCATTTTCCTGCTGCGGGAGGTATGGCAGTACAAAACCAGTGAAGCAGCCGAGCTGCTGGGGACATCTGAAGGAGCTGTAAAGGCGGCGTTAGCCAGAGCCCGAGCTTCCCTTGCGGCCGGCAAACAGCGGCATACTGAGGCGCTTCCTCTGCCAGAGGATCAGGAAAACAAAGAATTGCTGAAGGCATATTTATCCGCCTTCCGGTGCGGTGATGTTCAGCGCCTGGTTGAGCTGGGACTGCATGATGCGGCAGAGCCCCAGGCGCTTCTTCCTGTCATTCTGGGGGGCAGTCTTCGTGGAGGCAGAGCGGACTCACGACGGCGGCAGCCGGACGAGACGAGGGCTCAATTGGCAGCGTAGAAGAGGAGAATGCAATATGAATGCTATACCGTACGTTGTGGAGCAGACCAGCCGTGGAGAACGCAGCTACGACATTTATTCAAGACTGCTGAAAGACCGTATCATTATGGTGTCCGGTGAGATTGAGGACCATATGGCGAACATCATTGTGGCTCAGCTGCTGCATTTGGCTGCCGAAGATCCCGAGAAAGACATCCAAATGTACATTAACAGCCCGGGAGGGTCGGTAACGGCCGGGTTTTCCATTTATGATACGATGCAGTTTGTGAAGCCTGACGTATCAACGATATGCACCGGTATGGCGGCAAGCTTCGGTACCATTCTGCTGACCGGCGGTACCAAGGGCAAGCGCCTTGCCCTGCCCAACAGCGAGATCATGATCCACCAGCCGCATGGAGGAGCACGGGGGCAGGCTACAGATATCCGGATACAGGCGGAACGAATTCTGAAAAGCCGGGAAAAACTGAACCAAATTTTGTCCGATCATACGGGCCAACCGATAGAACGGATAGAGAAGGACACAGACCGGGACCATTTTTTCTCAGCTGAAGAAGCCGTGGAATACGGTTTGGTGGACCGGATCGTGACGCGTATATAGGAGCAGGAAAAAAACAACCCCAATCATCTTTGTACCCTGACTTTATGACCTCCGGAAAGCTTGATCTTCCGGAGGTTTTTGTTTAAGAATTTTGTTCAAGAAGTTGTTGAAACTTTAACAAACCTAACATTGTATCCGGCCAACAAGAGGCGTATAATTCGTGAGGGTTATAAAAAGGAAAACAAGTGAGGGTATTGAAATGAAATCAAGCTGTGTTATTGAGGTTGAGGAAGACAGTCTGGTGATCGATTTGCCGGATGAGCAATCCCATTTGGAGGCTTGGCTGGGTGACATTGAAAGCTGCGGTGGTGACGCTGCTCCATGGCTGGAACTGCTGGATAAGGTGATTGGTCATGGTCAAAACGACAGCAGCGATGAAAGCGAAACAGAGAAGGAACATACTTCTGAGGCTGTACGATAGTCGATGAGTTCATAGAATAAGGGCAGAAGAACTTTAACCTGCCTTACAAATCATCCCGCTGTTATACGCAAACAGCGGGATTTTTATTGGTCCTATTATTTTATTTATGGCATGAATACAATGAATGGTTTCAAGGCAGACAGGCAATCTGTTTTGTTAAGTTTTATTTGAGGCCGAACGCGTCAGCGAGCAGGCGGTAAGATCGGACTCTTTTATCGAAATCATGAATGGAGGACACAATGAGGAGCTCATCGGTACGGTACTGCTCTGCAAGACGGGTAAGCTTCTCCAGGGCCTGAGCGGGGGTTCCGACTACACGCCAGGCTCTTGACTGTCTAACCCGTTCGTGGTCCAATTCGGTATATGGATATGATAAAGCCGTTTCAACAGAAGGGAGCGATTCCAATTCCTGGCCGTTGTGCAGCTGTAAAAAGAACAGATCGGAACTGGAGGCCAGCTCATTTGCCTCTTCCTCGCTTTCCGCACACACCACGGTCACCGCGGCCATGGAACGTGGACGGTCTTCCATCACGGAAGGCTCGAAATTTTCATGATAATGGCGGGTTGCCTCAACACCCCCGGGAGTACCGAAAAACTGGGCAAATGCAAAGGAAGCGCCAATAATAGCGGCCAATCTTGCGCTTTCTCCGCTGGAGCCCAGCATCCACAGCTCGGGGACCGTTTCAATGGAGGGGGAGGCTTTTAGGCCGGCAAAACGGTGGTTTTCCATAATAGAATCCTGTAAATATCCGATCAGATCCACAACCTGCTGCGGATAACGGTCGACCGTCTGGTATCGGTCCTCCTGCAGCGCCCGTGTCGCCAATGGCATTCCACCAGGAGCACGCCCAATTCCCAAATCGATCCGGCCGGGATAAAGCGCCTCGAGCAGCCTGAAGTTTTCCGCCACCTTGTATGCACTGTAATGTGGCAGCATAATTCCGCCGGAGCCGACCCGAATCCGTGAGGTATGTGCAGCCAGATGGGCAATCAGCACTTCCGGACTGGAGTGAGCGAGCGCCTTGGAGGCGTGATGCTCCGAGACCCAGTAGCGGCTGTAGCCCAGCCGGTCCGCCTCCTGTGCCAGCCGTGTGGTCTGGGAAAGGGCATCCTTCGCTGTTCCGCCCTCGGGAATATGAGATTGGTCAAGTATACCAATTTTTGTCAGCATGTTAGCAATCACCTCAAACAAAACTGTATCACACGCAATCAAATAGGTCAAAATAATCAAACGGCGGAAACCGCAAGGTTCCCGCCGCATTTAAACTACGTATTCCGCTGATGACTGGCTTCGTCTTTTATTTCCTCGCGCATGCCGCGGATGCTGGTTTTGCGGCGGTCATTTTTTTCCTCTATCGTATTTCGTTCCGCAGCTGAAATTTCATCGGCATGCTCGTCGAGATAATCTTCGGCTTCTCTGAAATTTTCGATCGTATCCTGTACGGTATCCTGCAATTTTTCCACATTATCGGCACGGTTGTCCGGTTTTGCCATGCTGTGCACCTCCTTTTTTGCTTCGGCTGCATGTGCCCTGAGCATAACGTTGGATGTCCTGCTCTGCACAGATTCATTTTCCCAAAGCAAATGTTTTATTATGCATCAGCTTCCCGTTTGAGGGAAGTTTATGAGAATGAAGATTTTCGCCATGATTAAACTGTGATAACCCGGGGTATGGCAAAGGTATTAGGATGGAAAAGGAGGCAGTAGTGATGGAGCAGGCGGAGTGGAAAGAAGCGGTCATTTACCAGGTGTATCCTCCAAGCTTCAAAGACGGCGATGGGGATGGGCTGGGGGATTTACCCGGGATCCTTTCCAAGCTTGACTATCTTGAAAAATTAGGCGTGGGCATCATCTGGCTTGGCCCTGTGTATCAATCGCCATTTGCCGATAACGGCTACGATATCAGCGATTATAAAGCCATTCATACCCCTTATGGCACGATGGCAGACCTGGAAAGGCTGATTAGCGAGCTGCACAATCGGAACATGAAGCTGATGATGGATCTGGTAATCAATCATACTTCCGATGAGCATCCCTGGTTTGTGCAGTCCCGCCAATCGAAGGACAATCCTTACCGGAATTATTATATTTGGAAGCCTCCGGGAACTGATGGCAAAGAGCCGAATAATTGGGGTTCTTTTACGGGGGAATCCGCGTGGCAGCTGGATGAGAGAACAGGAGAGTATTATCTGAGACTGTTTGATCGCAAACAGCCTGACCTGAATTGGGAGCATGAGCCGCTGCGGGAAGAGGTATATGAAATAATCCGCTTTTGGCTGCACAAGGGAATCGACGGATTCCGGCTTGATGCGATTAACATGATCTCCAAGCATCCCGATTTTCCTGATGCGCCGGAGGAGGCGCGTCATCCGCGGGGTCAGGATTATTTTAAAAATGGCCCGCGTATTCATGAGTTTCTTCAGGAAATGCATGAAAAAGCCTTCTCCTTCAAGCCCGGACTGATTACGGTTGGAGAGACGCCGACGATCACGATGGAGCAGGCCCTGCAATACACGGACCCGGCGCGGAAGGAGCTGTCCATGGCGCTGCTGATGGATATGTCCGGGATCGGAAAAGATCGCCAGGATCCCTGGAGGGCTGTGCCATGGGATACACCGGCACTGAAAAAGTGCATCTCCACCTGGTATAAAGGTGTTTTTCAGACCGGCTGGTATGCCGTATATTTAAGCAATCATGATCACCCGCGTCTTATTCCTGAGTGGTTCGGGGAGGGAGAGGAGCGGGAGATGGGCGCAAAGCTGATTGCGACGCTGCTGCATACCATTCCCGGCACTCCTATTGTCTATCAGGGAGAGGAACTGGGATTGACGAACGCCCGTTATCCGTCCGTTGAGGATTACAGGGATTACGGGACCATCAGCTATTACCGCAAGCAGATTCAGGAAGGTGTTCCCGTGGAAGAAGCGTTGGAGCGCGTTCACCAGCGCAGCCGGGATGGCGCGCGTGCGCCCATGCGTTGGGAGAAAGGGAAGTTGGGCGGTTTTACGATAGGTGTCCCTTGGATTCCCATGAATGACAAGGATGCAGGGATTGATGCGGAATCGGAAATGGCCCGTCCCGATTCTGTATTTCATTATTACCGCAGGCTGATTGAACTGCGCAAACAGGAGCCGGTAATGGTTTATGGGGACTTCAAGCTGCTTATGCCAGAGCATAAGCAATTGATGGCTTACACACGGACTTATGGCAAAAACACTTGGCTGGTACTGCTGAATTTTGATCGGCAGCAGACTTCCTTCCGGACTGAGCTTGCGGAGCATTCACAGCGTGAGCTGAAGCTGCTGTTTGGGAATAAGGCAGGCTGGGGGAAGAATGCCCCGGAGCGCGGGGATGGCGCGGCGTATGAGTCTGTTCAGCCGCAGGTGAGGCTGGCTGACGGATGTTTGCAAGGCACCCTTAATGCATACGAAGCTGCCGTGTATCGGCTTGTTTAAAGGGAGAAGCCGGAATACCCGCGGCTTATTGGAGTTCGTCCCCCTTTTCGCTATAATGGACTTATTATGAAAGGGGATCAAAACCGTGCTTAAAACACCTTTAGGCCGCTTCCGGCTTATAGCCTGGATTCAGGCCGTCGCTTATTTACTTATTCTGTTTGTGGCATATCCGTTGAAAAGCGCAGGGATGCCGCAGGCGGTCACAATATTTGGCAACATCTATGGAGCGGCCTTTTTGCTGCTGGTGTTGATCCTGATTTATGCAAGGTCTGCGCTGGACTGGTCTTTGAGCAGGCCTATCCTCGTTTTCTTTGTATCGTTTATTCCGTTTGGACTGATCGTGATGGATCTGCTGTGGATGCGAAAATGGGAAGACGGTGGTATATCCAAGACTGCCTAGAGGGTTAGATGGATAAATAAAACCGCAGGGAGAGCAAGCTGCTCTATTCCTGCGGTTTTTGAGTTATTTGGCATGAGTGAAATGATCCAAAACAAATTCAGCCGTCATCCGCTGCTGACGAGCACCGACGTCGTGTCCGGTAAAGGGATAAATTTCAATGCGCTTCTCTGACGTGATCCGGTTATGGGCGGCAAAGACGGTTTCCGGCATACATACCGTATCTTTGAGCCCCACGGAGACCATGATCGGAATGGTAATCCGGCTGCCAAGATTTAGCATGTCAAAATAACTGAGTGTCTTAAGCACCTTGTCAAAATGCTCCGGGAAGCGATGAACAAACTCCGCTGCTTCAGTGAGCGAGCCGGTGGAGTACAAAATGCCGAAGTCCATGTGGCACATATTCGGGATGTTGGCTACGGCAACGGAAGGCTTGCGGCTCAGGGCTGAGACGATTAGCGCTAACCCCCCGCCCTGGCTGGCTCCGCAAATCGCTATTTTGGACGAGTCGATATCCGGCTGAGCGGACACCCATTCCACCGCTCTAATCGCATCAATGGTGATCGCTTTGTAGTAACATGTGTCTCTGTTGAGAATGCCCTGGGTGACCCAGCCTTTTACCGTTCCGTACCCGCTGTCCAGCCTGTTCCCTGTCTCTCCTCCCTGGCCGCGGACGTCCACCGCCAGCACGGCCATTCCAAGCATGAGCCATGAGGCGTACTGTTCAGGATAACCCTTGCCGCCGGTATAGCCATGAAACAGTACAACACAGGGCAGCTTCTCCTCCTTTACAAAAGCAGGGCGAATGTACCAGGCGTGCAGCGGGGTATCGTCCCAACCCTCGTAAGTAAGATGGAAAACCTCCATATAGGAATAAGGGGTGTGAACAGAAGTCTTAATGGCGGAGAGCGGCTTGGCATCCGCTTCTTGCAATGAGCGCACCCAGAAGGCATCCAGATCAGCGGGAGCGGTCAAATCAGGAAAGTAGTTGGTTAAATCGTAGATCCGCTTTTCAATGGCGTTCACGGCCTGTCCTCCTTAAAAGCGATTTATTCATCTTTTTCCATAATACCTGAAAACAGGAGGTTGCTGATGCGTTTTTTTCTGAAGTGCAACCTTTTGTTTAGTATCTGCGTCGGTAAGGACAAGAAGCAAATATTAACAAGTTCAGGTCCTACAGGATGCTGTACTAAACAAATGGAGTGATGAAAATGAAACGAAAACTGGTATTGCTGTCTGCAGCGGCTGCGCTTTCACTTTTCTCTGGAGCAGCATTACAGGCGGCTGGGAGCTCCTTCACTGACCTGGGCAACATAGAGGGAAAAGAAAAAATTGAAGCCTTAAAAGATCAGGGATTCATTAAAGGAGTTAGCAGCGACAAGTTCGTTCCGGATCAGGAAATGACAGCAGCACAGGGAGTTCAGCTGATCAGCAATGCCATGGAGCTTAGCCTGGCTGCCATTGATTTTACGAGCGGTCCCAAAGCAGAGGGGACATTCGATCATGTCAAAGACGGTCAATGGTACACGGACGCTTTTCTCGCAACTTATTATAACGGAGTGGAAATTCCTGTCGATATTGAGCCCGGCCAGGAGCTGACCAGAGAAGAGTTTACCTTCTACCTGATGCAGGCGATGGAAAAGAAGGGACAACTTCCTATGATCAACATTGTCCCGAAGGAAATCTCAGATGAAGCGGACATCAATCCTCTTTATCAAGGCACCATTCAGCGTTCTCTTGCATGGGAAATCAATACATTGAACGGGGAGCGAGGGTTTGCGCCGAAGCAGCCGATCACCCGTGCTGAAGCCGCAGTTATGACCTATAATGCCGTTTCCTTTTTGCAATCCTTCCACAACGGTACTCAAAGCAAATAAATCATGGTAAGAAAAACGTCTATCGACGTACATTCAAAGAAGCCAGACCGCATTTAGCAGTAGTTTTTCTTGCGATTTCAGGAAGCTTATACCAAGAAGTTTATACTTTCTGAAATCTTAACGAAAAAGCCTTAACCCATTAGTCCCACGGGTTAAGGCCTTTTTGCTGCTTAATCAATGCCAATTGCGATCCATGAAATGATGCCGAAATTTTGATCCGTCCGTCTCAGCTTTGCAATTTCCAGTACGGCGTTTACAGAGGATTGGGATTTCATTACCGCGTAGAAGGCGGAATGATTGGTCATGGCCACAAGGGTATAGTTAGGGTTTGAAAAGGGCTCATCGAATGTGATCGTTACCTCGGTTGTGTCTGAGTTTCCATGCATCAGGAACGGAATTCGGCCGAACTGCTGCAGAGGCGGCTGATCCTCGGTACACCGGATCGGTGTTATGACTGGCTGCTGAAGCTGTTCAGTTGCTTCGTTTATAGCCAATGAATCCGAAAAGTCATCTGTTGAATCAATGACTGCAGGTTGATGACTTAACTCTTCATTTGCCTGCTGTAAAAGCTCCACCTTTTCATGGAGTGACTGAATGGAGGACTGAACCTCATCCGCAAGGTGGAACATTTCAACTGTACCTGGAAGCAGCTTGCTGCCGTCAAGTTCTATGGGAGGCGTCAGGCTAGCCTGAAGTTCCTCGTTAAAATGATCCCAGGAAAGGGCACCTGATTTGATCTGGCTCCCACCAACTTCGTCGGTGATCAAGCTATCCTTAAGATCGCTGTCCAAGTGTTCCCAGGAAACAGCCCCGGTCTTGATCCGGCTTCCGTCGAGTTGATCAGTAATAAAGTTGAGGCTATCCTGAAGTGTGCTGGTCAAGTGCTGCCAGGAAACAGTCCCTGCCTTGATCCGGCTTCCGTCGAGTTCATCAGTAATAAGGTTGAGGCTATCCTGAAGTGTACTGGCCAAGTGCTGCCAGGAAACAGTCCCGTCTTTGATCCGGCTTCCGTCGAGTTCATCAGTAATAAGGTTGAGGCTATCCTGAAGTGTGCAGGCCAAGTGCTCCCAGGAAACAGTCCCTGCCTTGATCCGGCTTCCGTCGAGTTCATCAGTAATAAGGTTGAGGCTATCCTGAAGTGTACTGGCTAAGTGTTCCCAAGAAACGGCCCCCTTCTTGATCTGGTTGCTATTCACTTCATCGATAATGAGGCTCTCCTTGAGCTCGCCGACCAGGTGGTCCCAAGAAACAGAGCCTGTTTTGATTTGGCTTCCATCGACTTCATCGATAATGAGACTATTCTTGAGCTCGCCGGTTAAGTGCTCCCAGGAAACAGAGCCTGTTTTGATTTGGCTTCCATCGACTTCATCAGTAATGAGGCTATCCTTGAGCTCACCTGTTAGGTGCTGCCAAGAAACAGATCCGTCTTTGATGTGGTTACCATCGACTTCATCAGTAATGAGGCTATCCTTGAGCTCGCCGGTTAAATGATCCCAAGAAATGACCCCGTTCTTGATTTGGCTTCCATCGATTTCGTCAGTAATGAGACTATCCTTGAGCTCGCCGGTTAAGTGCTCCCAAGAAACGGCCCCGGCTTTGATTTGGCTGCTGTCGACTTCGTCGGTGATGAGGCTCTCCTGAAGTTCGTCGGCCAGGTGCTCCCAAGAAACGGCCCCGTTCTTGATTTGGTTACCATCGACTTCGTTGGTGATGAGGCTCTCCTGAAGATTGCCGTCCAAGTGCTCCCAGGAGACGGCCCCGTTCTTGATTTGACTTCCATCAACCTCACCAGTAATAAGGTCATCCTGGAGTTCGCCAGCCAGGTGCTCCCAAGAAACGGCCCCGTCTTTGATGTGGTTTCCGTCGACTTCGTCGGTGATGAGGCTCTCCTTGAGCTCACCGGCCAGATGCCTCCAGGAAACGGCCCCGTCTTTGATGTGGTTGCTGTCGACTTCATTAGTAATGAGACTATCCTGAAGCTCCTCGGCTAAGTGGCCCCAGGAAACAGCCCCGTTCTTGATCTGATTTCCATCGACTTCATCAGTGATGAGGTTCTCTTGAAGTTTGTCATCCAAGTGTTCCCAAGAAACGGCTCCCGCTTTGATTTGGCTGCTGTCGACTTCGTCGGTGATGAGGCTATCCTGAAGTTCACCAGCCAGGTGCTCCCAAGAAACGGCCCCCGCTTTGATTTGGCTGCTGTCGACTTCGTCGGTGATGAGGCTATCCTGAAGTTCACCAGCCAGGTGCTCCCAAGAAACGGCCCCCGCTTTGATTTGGCTGCTGTCGACTTCGTCGGTGATGAGGCTCTCCTGAAGTTCACCGGCCAGGTGCTCCCAAGAAACGGCTCCGGCCTTGATCTGATTTCCATCGACTTCATCAGTAATGAGACTATCCTGAAGCTCCTCGGCTAAGTGGCCCCAGGAAACAGCCCCGTTCTTGATCTGATTTCCATCGACTTCGTTGGTGATGAGGCTCTCCTGAAGTTCTCCAGCCAGGTGCTCCCAAGAAACGGCTCCGGCCTTGATCTGATTTCCGTCGACTTCATCGGTGATGAGGCTATCCTGGAGTTCGCCATCCAAGTGCTCCCAAGAAACGGCCCCGGCTTTGATTTGGCTGCTGTCGACTTCATCAGTGATGAGGCTATCCTGGAGTTCGCCATCCAAGTGCTCCCAAGAAACGGCCCCGGCTTTGATCTGACTGCTGTCGACTTCATCAGTGATGAGGCTATCCTGGAGTTCGCCATCCAAGTGCTCCCAAGAAACGGCCCCGGCTTTGATCTGACTGCTGTCGACTTCATCAGTGATGAGGCTATCCTGGAGTTCGCCATCCAAGTGCTCCCAAGAAACGGCCCCGGCTTTGATCTGACTGCTGTCGACTTCGTCAGTAATGAGGCTATCCTGAAGTTTGCCATCCAAGTGCTCCCAAGAAACGGCCCCGGCTTTGATCTGACTGCTGTCAACTTCGTCAGTAATGAGGCTATCCTGAAGTTTGTCATCCAAGTGCTCCCAAGAAACGGCCCCCGCTTTGATTTGGCTGCTGTCGACTTCATCGGTGATGAGGCTATCCTGAAGCTCCTCGGCTAAGTGGCCCCAGGAAACAGCCCCGGTTTTGATCTGATTTCCATCGACTTCATCGGTAATGAGGCTATCCTGAAGCTCCTCGGCTAAGTGGCCCCAGGAAACAGCCCCGGTTTTGATCTGATTTCCATCGACTTCATCGGT
Organism: Paenibacillus jiangxiensis; assembly: GCF_046098255.1. NCBI lineage: Bacteria > Bacillati > Bacillota > Bacilli > Caryophanales > Paenibacillaceae > Paenibacillus > Paenibacillus jiangxiensis. Next base: position 18 of record NZ_JBJURI010000052.1, on the reverse strand, counting down.
AATGAGGCTATCCTGAAG
>NZ_JBJURI010000051.1:0-27369 GCF_046098255.1 Paenibacillus jiangxiensis | reverse complement strand
TATTCCAGCTCTTCCGGCAGGTCGTCGGAAATGACCATGTTCGTTACACTGCTGTTCGAAACGGTGTTGCGGGCGCGAATCGTATACTCGATCGTATCGCCAACTTCGATGCTGCCCCCGTTTACGTCCTTCGCCGATTTCTCGGATTCCAGCACTGGAGTGCGCGAATCATCGTCGTCATCGTCGTTCGATCCGCCGCCTCCGCCACCACCTGAGCCTCCGTCACCCGGATCTTGCGGATCTGTAGGAGGATCTACCGGTGGAGTCGGTGGTACCTCAACCACAACCTTGTCAGTTGGTTCGCCCGGCACGTTAACGTTGTCTCCGGTTACTTTCCCGGTATTCTGGATCGTCTTGCCGCCTTGTCCGTCCTGAATCACCGCCTGGAACTCCAGCGTATGCCAGTTCAGATCTTCGACATTGCCAAATGAACCATACACTTCACCGGAAACGGAATGTCCGGCATCACCATCTTGCGCGTCTGACACAGATACACCATCCACTTTCAAGCTGCCTGATACGTATTGCAGCCCTTCAGGCAGCGTATCTGTGATCGTCAGATTTTCCAGATAGGTGTCGTTTACGACGGCTCTCGTACGAATCGTATAGGAGATGGTGTCTCCCACGTTATACGTAGCCTTGCTTGCATCCACATTCGCTGCGAACTTCTCCGATTCAATCTGCGGATTGCGCGGATACACCTGCACTTCTTCTCGCGGATGGTCCGGAGTATCCACATTGTCGCCGCCTGCCGTGGCGATATTGATAATGTCCTTGCCGGCTTGGCCCGGTTTGACGACGGCTTGGAATGTTACTGTATGCTCATTCGTATCCGTGATGTCTCCGAACTCACCGACAACATTGCCGCCAGCATAATGACCGGCATCGTCGTCTTCACTATCGGTAACGGACTTGCCATCCACAGTCAGACTGCCCGGCACATATTCCAGCTCTGCCGGAACCACGTCTGAAATGGTGAGATTTTTCACCGTAGTACCCACATTCATATTACGGGTCTCAATGCTGTACAACAACGTGTCTCCCACTTCAGGATGCTCTGCATCGGTATTCCCTGAAGCTTTTTCCTGAATGGTTACCGTTTTATTGGATTCCAGCATAGGAAACGTAATCGGCGTTGTTGTTAGATTGGTTTCCGTCTGCTCTTTTTCTTCGGTCAATAAGTTTTCATAGCTGATTTGGGCCTTGTTGTTAACGGATTTCACCGCGTAATCATCCAACACTTTCACCTTAAATTGCACGGTGACCCCATTATCCAACTTGTCGGTATTCGCCAGATCCCCAATCTTGATGTTGATCTGCTCTCCGTCAAAAAAACCTTCGTCAGTATCGTCCGCATCCGTCAGATTTTTGGCCGCGGAGCCATTATTCAGAACCATCGATCCAGGGACGTATTCCGTTCCAGCCGGGATGGCATCCGTAATGGCCGCATCTGCCGCGACGTCCCCGCCTTCGTTCTTGACATTAATCGTATACGTCAGCTCACTGCCGGCTTTGACCTCTCCCGGTGGATCAACCGTCTTGTTGGAGGTTACGCACGGCTCTGTTCCGAGGAAGATATCATCGAGGAAGTTGCCTGCTCCCAGGCTTCCACCCGTTGAACTCACCGCCTCAAAACCAAAGCGTGTTACGTTCTGGCCTTCCGGAACCGTATAAGTACCCGTATAAGTTCCCCATGCCGTGTTTCCGTCACTCATTTGTTCCTGTACAACAGCATCGTATGGATTAGCAGTAGCCGCTCCAATGCGAAGCTGCATTGTGTCGACTCCGCCTCGACCCATATGGGACAAGCGCCAGTGGATGGTTTGTCCAGGTACGGTCGCCACATCCTGATACAGCATGCCGTTCTCAAAGGCATTTAATTCCGCCCATCTGTTGCCATTTGGTGGTGCAGGATAGGTTGTTTTTATTCCTCCAGGAATATTCTCCGCCCAGTTCCAGATTTCAATGGCTTTCTCACCGATGGCATCGTCCGTAGTTTTCCATGCAGGAACCTCGGATTCCTTGAAATAGATGCCTCCCCCAGTACCGTTGTTCGCCGTCCCCCTGGAAGGCCCTTCCTCAAAGCTGCCGTTAAGCAGCGTTACCGGAGCCGCGCAAGGACTATCCGCCGCCTGGGTTGCAGGGGTGAAGGATGGTTGAGCAACAGGCAGAATGCCGATGATTAGCATAAATACAGAAAATTTAATAAAAAGACGCTTGAATACGCTTGTTCGCCGTGTGGAGCGGGTATTAACCAATTGTCTCCCCCCAAATTGTTGTTATTCCAGATCACAGGTGCCTGGTTTGACAGTGTCATTCCCTTACTCACCAGCACCGGTATTTTCCGTTTTTTACAAGTACCCGATTTATGTATATGTTTGATCTGGTTGTTCAGCGGGCAGAACACATCCCCCCTCCAAACTCTTTGTGAATTTGAGATTGCCGGTAATTGCAGTTGACGTGTCCTCCCTCCTCCTCTCCGGCACTATATTTAAAATTTTTAACATTGTTTCACGCCTAGTATAATCGAGCATCCAAATATAGACAATATTTTCACCCAAACATGAGTAATTTGTCATAAGTCCCAGAACAATGCACCACCAGGGTATGACAATGACGAAGCTCCTTTTCGCACATACAAAATAAGAACAAACTTCGATTTGAAGGCTTGGTACAGCGATTTATGAGGAATGCTACTTTCTTCTCTGGATTTTCTTACAGGGAGAGGGTAAGATCGTATTGTGAAATTATAGAAAATGTTAAGCAGTATTCGTAAATCTATTGTTGCATATTTATACAAAATCGGGAGGGAAGACGCATGCGTAAAGTCGCAGGTATTTTGTTGTCAGTAGCTGGAGCAGGCCTGCTGGCTGTCGGGGCCATGCAATATTTTCAGCATCAAGCCAACCTGAAGGAAGCGATGGCCGAAGCCAACGCGCTGGTCGGCCAGCCGGATATGAGTGTGGCGGAAGAGACACGGCTGACTAAAATATCCAGTCCCACTCCCCTGATCGATAGAAGTGAATTTAAGCCAAAGCAAAACGATGTGATCGGATTGCTGGAGATTCCAAAGCTGAACGAAGATTTGCCGATTATCGAAGGCACGGATGAGGAGATGCTTGAACGGGGAGTTGGACATTACAGCACTACTGTGTTTCCTTCGGATAACGAACAGATTTTGCTATCCGGACACCGGGACACCGTGTTCCGCAATTTCGGCAAGCTGGCGATCGGGGATCGTTTTATCGTCAAGCTGCCCTATGGTACATACGAATACGAGATTAAAAGCACGGATATTGTGGACAAAGACGATACTTCCGTGATTCGTAAAATGGGCAAAGAGGTGCTGGTTGTTTCCACCTGCTATCCGTTTCATTATGTGGGCAGTGCGCCTGAGCGATACATTCTGTATGCTTATCCGGTTGATCATGTGAATTCCTAAAATAATTAACCTGCATGGAAGAGGTGCTTCGGATGGATGAAGACTTGAAAAACAGAAGCGGAATCCCATTTGAGATTACAACTCAAACCGATGCTTTTTATAACCCGGCTAATATTAAAAGGTTAATGGAATCCATACAGCAAATGGAGCAAGGGAAGATAGTGCGCAAGTCGATAAACGACCTGGAGCCGTCGGATCGATGAAATGAATCGGCTGGTTTATCGCATTAATGGTGGAATGATTGAATAAATAGTGTGATACTAAAAAAGTGAAGCACCGCGCCCGCACATGGGTTACGGCGCTTCTTTTGCTTGGTTCATCACGATGAGCCGCTGCTTGTGAACCAATTTCCAGCACGATCTTATTCCAATTTTGGCACAATTCATTGACCTTGAAACGGTCATTTTGCCCCCCCTCCCTCCCTCGAGAAATCGTGGATGCTTACGAATCTCTTAATATCTTTGTTTAATTGCTGAACCACAACATTAACCACAAAGAAAGGTCTCCAGCGAACAGAGACCTTATTATGTATCTACGAATGACACCGTTATCGTTCTGCCTCTCAATTCAACTTATCGTCCGACATAGCGTCGATGACTTCAATATCCTCTTTTTCTTGGTATTACTTCCTCCATACCATATTTTACCTGATTATATCATATTATCTTCATCCAAAGCTGCTCGGTAACACCCTATAGGGTATATTTCTGTAAAAATAAATTCTATCGTATCTTGGAGTAATCTTATTTTACCTTTACAATCATTTTGAAAATTGATAAAAGGAGGAACTGAGATGGTCAATGCATTGGAATCATTAGCAGAACCACTCATTCGAATACGTTTAGAATTACTCTACAGCGAGCTTCTAGAGAATCACACAGACTATATGCAGCTATCTGTTGAGATGAATGAGCATTTTAGATCAATATGTGAAGCTATTCCCGATCAACTTCAGCATACGGTGTTTCTGTACGAAGATGCCCAAATTTCTCTTCAATCCATCTTAGAAAAAAGTATATACATACAAGGTTTCAAAGACGCACTGCAGCTCTTTAGTGAATTGCATAATTCAGATATTTAAGGATCGAAGCGTCTTAACATACTCGATAGTATAACTAAAGGAATGGGCGGAACCTAATAAAGGGGATAAGGCAACTGCGGCCCGGTCAGTAAGCAATCATAGAGTTAAGGTGTCCTAGTCTCTAGAATTCTGGGATTTGGTCGTCTTCTACAGTATCATACAGGTCGGAGGAAAAAGAGAAAAAAGAGCTCGATTATGATTATACTCGGGCTCTTTTACAATCTACACGATAAATATGTTCCTGTATACTTTGCGTTGCTTCTCGTACAGCATCAGAATCCTGCTTCTGATTCATCTTACGCCGGCCTTTCCGCATAATGGAACCAATTTCTTCTCTTGAAAGGTCAGAGGGAATTGCAATTAATCCTTGAAACGGATCTCTTGAATTTTGCATCATCATCATCTCCCTTATACATAGTATAACTTAATCAGGCGTTCTGGATAAAACCTTAAGCTTCACCTACCTAAATTCATCACCCGCATTCAAAAGATTCGCAAGATTTAGAAGCGGGGTTAATCATCTTGCCCAGCACACAAAACCCTGCAGACCCAGGCCAGCAGGGTTTTGCCATACTTATTTCTAAACATTTGGAAATCATTACATCTATCCTCTGAGCCAGTTCCTGCTGCCTCCTTACCATCGACCTAAGCCCTGCACATATGTACAAGGCCACTTGAGTTGAGAACGTGCACAGTCCATACATTCTATATCTGACTTTTGATGAAAGAGCGATGCAGAAAACGAAAATAATCTGAAACATATCTAAAACGGCCTTCCTTGATCATGTTATCGATGATATCCCAATCTTGCTGCGGCATGGTTACGGTGTAGTGTCTTTTGATTCCTCCTTTGGGTTTGGGGCCTGGTTTCTTTCCATCCTTCCCTCGGTTTTCGACCTGACTCACCAATCCTCTGACTTCCTTCTCCAAGTCGTTCAGCTGTTTATAAATGCTGTGCAGTCTTAATTCATTTTCGAAGGTGACGTCAAGTAGCTCCCTTTCCTCCGTACGGTCGTGATTTGTTCCCATTTCATGTTTGTTCTTGTTAGTGAACACACGTTCCACCTCGATTTGGATTTGTCTCAACCGTTCCAAATTTTCCTTATGCTCGTCTTGACTATTCAATATGATCATCCTTCGAATTGGAAATTGCCCTTAACCACCAGGATGGATTTCATGGAGGTATTAAGGTTAATGGTTTATTAATTTAGAAGCGGCCATCCTTCAGAACCTTATAAACGTCTGAAGGATGGCAAGATTGACTTTCATCGGGCCTCTACATTGACCGATAGGCAGTTGAACTGTAACCGATTAAGCCAGTTTAACTACACTCACATTCAGGCTACCGAATCTTTGCTCTACTAGATTAGCATTTCTAATGTTCAAAGTACTTTGTGCGGGAGTGCTGGGGGTATTAAAAATCACCGTATTACTAAAACTCAGACCGGAGTTACTGGGTTGAGCTGAAAAGTGGCTTCCTACAGTTAACGGCTGACCGTTTACTGCAAACTGTACGACCACTCCTCCATTTGCCGGAGCGGCTGAACCCGAATAACTGGCTAAATACGTTTGATTTGGTGCAAGGATAATATCCCGCGAACTCACTGCGTGTCTGATGGCGCTTCCCCTTTGCACAGTATTGGGTCCTAGTGGTATATACCCCCCTGCGGGAACTAATTGGTTAGTAGAAAGAGTGTTCAAGCTATTCAACGTGACGGTCGGTCCTGTCGCGCCTCTTGGGCCGGCTGGTCCGGTCACTCCTCTTGCACCAACTGGGCCGGCCGCTCCCCTCGGACCCGTTACACCCGCCGGGGAATCGTGGTTTCTTATTTGACGTGTAGATTTTACGAAGAACCGGAATTCCTTGATCTGGCGGAAGTTTCTGCACTTTTATAATCGCTTCCGACACTTGACCAAGAGCATTCCTGACTTAATCATGAGCTGAAGCAGCACTCGGAAATCATGCAAAATTACAGAACTACGGTGGACACTTAGAGATACGATATGTATCTATAATTTTCTATGCTTTCTCCGAACATATTGACTGTCTTAATTTGTGGTGTCATCCTCCTATGCTGGGTTGAATGGTGGAGGCTTGCCCAGACGTTGACGGGGCTAATGATCTTGCTCAACACACAAACCCTGCAGACACAAGCCAGCAGGGTTTTGCCATAACGATTTCTAAACGTTTGGGAATTATTCCATTTATCCTCTGGGCCAGTTCCTGCTGCCTCCTTACCATCGACCTAAGCCCTGCACATATGTACAAGGCCGTTGAGCTGGAAATATACACAGGCTATATTTTGATGAAGGAACGATGCAGAAAACGAAAATAATCTGAAACATATCTAAAACGGCCTTCCTTGATCATGTTATCGATGATGTCCCAATCTTGTTGTGGCATGGTTACGGTGTAGTGTCTTTTGATTCCTCCTTTCGGTTTGGGGCCTGGTTTCTTTCCATCCTTCCCTCGGTTTTCGACCTGACTTACCAATCCTCTAACTTCCTTCTCCAAGTCGTTCAACTGTTTATAAATGCTGTACATTCTTAATTCATTTTCGAAGGTGATGTCAAGCGGCTCCCTTTCCTCCGAATGATCATGATTTGTTCCCATTTCATGTTTGTTCACGTTAGTCAGCACACGTTCCACCTCGATTTGAAGTTGTCTCAGTTGCTCCACATATCCCTTACGCTCGTCTTGACTGTTCATTCGGATCATCCTTCGATTTGGAATTTGCCTTTGATCACCATGATGCGTTTCATGAAATTATTAAGGTTTCTGGAGAGGTTCATTTAGAAGTGGCCACCCTCCAGGACCGTATAAAAGTCTGAAGGATGGCAAGGTTAGCTCCTTTTACGCTTCTAAGTTGCTGATAGGTAGTTGAACTATAACCGATTAAGCCAGTTTAACTACACTGACATTCAGGCTACTGAATCTTTGCTCTACTTGATTAGCATTTCTAATGTTCAAAGTACTTTGTGCCGGAGTGCTGGGGGTATTAAAAATCACCGTATTACTAAAACTCAGGCCGGAGTTACTGGGTTGAGCGGAAAAGTGGCTTGCTACAGTTAACGGCTGATTGTTTAGTGCAAACTGTACGACCACTCCTCCATTTGCCGGAGTGGCTGAACCCGAATAACTGGCTAGATACGTTTGATTTGGTGCAAGGGAAATAGTCGGCGAGTTCTGCGCGTGTCTAATAGCGCCTCCCCTAAGCACAGTATTGGGTCCTAGTGGTATATATCCCCCTGCGGGAACAAGTTGGTTAGTAGAAAGGGTGTTCAAACTATTCAACGTGACGCTCGGGCCTGCAGGGCCAGTTACGCCTCTTGCTCCGGCTGGGCCGGTCGCTCCTCTTGCACCAGCTGGGCCCGTGGCTCCTCTTGCACCAGCTGGGCCGGTGGCTCCCCTCGGGCCCGTATCACCCGCCGGGAAATCGTGCTTTTTTATTTGACGTGTAAATTTCACGAAGAACCTAAACCCCTTGATCTGACGCAGATTTCTATACTTTGTGATCGTTCTCAATACTTTCACCGAAAGTCATCCTGGCTTCAATCATCAACTGATGCAGTGCCCTTAGATCATGCAAAATTACAAGCTTAAGGGAATGGTTACAGATACATTGTGTATCGATCATTCTATGCTTTCTCCTATCATGCTGACTGTCTTAATCATTAACATGATATATGTATAGATCGGTGACAGGGCTAATCATCTTGCCCAGCACACAAACCCTGCCGATGCAACCAGCAGGGTTTTGCCATACCTACTTCTAATTGTTTAGGATTTACACTAATCCTCTGATCCAGTTCCTGCTGCCTCCTTACCATCGACCTAAGCCCTGCACATATGTACAAGGCCACTTGAGCTGAGAACGTGCACAGGCCATACATTCTACATCTGACTTTTGATGAAAGAGCGATGCAGAAAGCGAAAGTAATCTGCTACATATCTGAAACGGCCTTCCTTGAGCATGTTATCGATAATGTCCCAGTCTTGTTGCGGCATGGTTACGGTATAGTGTCTTTTGATTCCTCCTTTGGGTTTGGGGCCTGGTTTCTTTCCATCCTTCCCTCGATTTTCGACCTGACTTACCAATCCTCTAACTTCCTTCTCCAAATCATTCAGTTGTTTATAAATGCTGTACAGTTTCAATTCACTTTCGAAGGTAAAATCAAGCTGCTCCCTTTCCTCCGTACGGTCATGATTTGTTTCCATTTCATGTTTGTTCTTGTTAGTCAACACACGTTTCACCTCGATTTGCAGTTGTCTCAGCCGCTCCAAATATCCCTGACACCTGGCGGGACGAACTTGACCCTCACATCCCCGACCATGATACTCGCCAGAGTAAAATATAAATCCGCGTCCTTTGCATTTCCGGCAAATTGATACAATAACCCAAGGTCTCGGCAAGTTAAATAAGAACCGTGTCCCTCTATGCTCGGATATTCCTGCTCTACCGGACCCATACGCAGCGCTTTTCGCAATGAATCCATGGCCCTATCGGTTTTCCCCAGCGCATGATAGCCGCTCGCCATCAGATGATACAAATCTGTGTACCCCGGAAATTGTTCAATACTTTTCTCACTGTGCCGGACCAAATCCTCATAATGCCCCATGAATTTCAAGATAATCAGACTGTATTTGTGAGCCCTGGCTTCCATTGACTTCGCAATATGAACCCCACTGTTCAAAAATGCATGAAAGTGACGAAGGGCCCCCTCCAAATCATTTATTCTGTATAATTCAACACCTAGATAAAACCAATAATACGGATCATTTGGATGCTCCACCATGGCTTGACGAAGCAGCGTTATATTTCGCCCGATTTTATCCTGACGGAAAATATTCTCGGCCAGATATCCGTAATGGTGGATATGAATATCCACCTGACCAAGTTTCATGTTGGGGTTAAGCTTCAGCATATTGGGCAAAATCTGTTCGTGGATTCTTCCTTCAAAACGGTATTCCTGCCGGTTCCGCACCATTCGAGTCAGACAGATATGCTCCACCCCGCCGCCTTCTAGATGGTTACAAATAATAAATTGGAAACCTTCGATCCCCTGCTCATGGACCACATCCCGGGTCAGTAGCTCCTTGAGTTTGTCGCCCTCAGCCACATCCATCTCCTCATCGGCATCCAGCCAGAGAATCCAGTCCCCTGTTGCTTCATCGAGCCCTCGATTCCGAGCATCCGCAAAGCTGTCCTGCCACGGCATCTGAATCACTTTGGCTTCGAAGGCCTTCGCCATCGCCACCGTATCATCCGTTGAGCCGGTATCCACCACAATAATCTCATCCACAATTCGCTGGACACTGCTGAGGCACTTCGGAAGATACTCCTCTTCATTCCTGACGATCATACATAACGAGATGCTAGGCTTATTCATAATCCACCTCCTTATTCATTCCAGACGAGCCCTCACATAACACCCTTCAGGAACAATGCGAACCCTGAAGGGTGGCTGAGATTCTGCAAGTTAAGCCAGTTTAACCACGCTTACCTGGACATTTTGAAATCCTGTAGCACCGCCTGTCGAATTATTAATCAGACGCAGATTGTAACTCTGCCCCGCCAATTCATTACTATTAAATACAACTGTATTACTTAAATTGACAATATCTCCGACTGTGTTACCAGTAGAAGCTGTACCCGAGCCAAGAATCCCTTCGAAATTCACTTGCACTTGACCAGTACCATTTGAGCTGGCCTGAACATTATAACTAGCCTCATAAACTTGATTCGGTGTCAAAGTAACATTGGCCGCCCTATTCGGATGCCTGATAGCCGTGCCGCCTAACTGCGCATTATTACCAGGGTTAATAACTCCCCTTCTAGCAACGGGTTGAAGTGTATCATTAACGGTTCTCAGAAAATTCCGCCCAACGGATGGGCCTGCAGGGCCAGTTACACCTCTTGCTCCGGCTGGGCCGGTCGCTCCCCTCGGGCCCGTATCACCCATCGGGGAATCGTGTTTTCTTATTTGACGTGTATGATTTACGAAGAACCGGAATTCCCCGATCTGAAGGGTGGGGAGGTTTCATCATAAGCCGCCGCACAACAAAAAATCCGCTGCAAATGCACCGGATCAGATCATTTGATTCTTTTCAATTCAGTTTCTTGTTGAATGGAGCGTGCAGAGAGAAGTTCAATAATTCCACAACCCGTTCATTCATATCCAGGACAGCTCGTTCATTTTTTTTAATGCTGATTTTCCTTTGCCCAAAAAGAACATTTCCACCGCCAAAACCGCGCTCACCTTCAAGTGGCTGTTTCATTGATTTCACTATTTTACAGGAGCAGGTCCTTTGCATTCAGATTGTCAGCCCCAGAGAGATACTAGCGCCTACACTAACATTTGCTATATCATTAATAGTCAGGAGATGTTGCGCCGTGTTTGCAAGGGGGCAGGATGGGATGCAGGGCTTCATGGTAAGAAAAACATCTATCGACGTACACTCAAAGAAGACAGAGGGCATCTTCAGAAATACGATCAGGTATCCTGCTGTGGAACAGGCGGGCTCATTCCGGAAAGCACCTCAATCATCATGGCTGCGCCAAGCTTAAAGCCGTATGTAAACGAGGATGCCATATCGATTCCCTGAACTTGATGATATAGGTCGGTTAAAGCTTCCAACTCGTTGAAATCTTCTTCGGCAAGCTTCTTTTTCCAGTGATTCAGGGACTCGGTGATTTGTTCGTTCAGCAATCTATATTCCGGGCTTTGGGAGGCGCTTTTTTCATGGGGAACCAGATCACCATAATAGAGTGATTCCAATACATTTTGCATGCTGCTCCACCTTTCTATGTACTTTTTTCTTAAGAAACAAACAGAAATTTTCTTGTACTTATGTACATTCACTATGTGGATCAGATTGGCGAAACACAGGAGCATTGGTACTAATACTAGGACCGTTTATAACATAATTATATGTCCCGCATATGCGGGACGTCAAGTGGATATTCAGAAAAGTGAGGAGATTCGGATGGGAAAGAAAGTGGTTGTAAAAATAAAGGAACTAACCAAAGCCAATGGTATTTCATTAAGGGAATTATCCAGAATTTCAAATGTAAGAAAAGCTTCATTAAGTGAATTAGCGAACGGCAAAAGAGAGAGCATCAGCTTCAGCCATATTGAAAGAATCGCTGCGGCCCTGAATATTCAGGATATTCGTGAGATCATCGATTTGGTGGATGTTGAGGAAGAGTAACGGCCTATCGGACGAGCTTAGGGATACTACCTCCCAGATGGTATGCCAAGGTCCCGGCAAGTCAGGCAGGTTCCAAGCCCGTTGCCGCCGGATATTCCTCCGGTACAGGACAGCCTAACGAAGAAAGGGGCGTAGATCGCCCCTATCGTACGGGTTATTTTTGCTGGCTTTTGACAAATGACCGGTGCAGGAAGCGAAAGTAATCTGAGACATATTTAAAGTTGCCTGCTTGAGTCAAGTTATCGATGAAGTCCCAATCCTCCTGCGGCATGGTCAACGTGTAGTGCCTTTTGACTCCTTTAGGTTTGGGCCCGGGTTTCTTTCGAACCTCACCCCGGTTCTCATCCAGGCTTGCAAGAACCTCCACTTCTTTTTTCAACTCGCTTAATTGTTTATAAATACTTTGCAGTCTCAGTTCATTTTCAATGGTAAAATCCATAAACTTATGGGCCAATTCCTCCGTACGATCCTCCATGTCTCCCGCTTCATTTTTCTTCATTTGAGTCAACATCCGTTCCACCACGCTTTGGATTTTATTCAACCGCTCCAAGTAGCCTTTATGTTCATTGTGACCCTTCATTCTGATCATCCTCGTATAATCGTGTTAGAAGCTCATCTTAAGCGAATTTCCAGTTGATCCGGACAGCCGGAAAGAGCTGAAGTGAATTTCCAATTGTAATGTTGGGGAATCTCGTGGTGGAAAGGATGGAGGACGTAGCCGAACCCGTACCGCAGCCCGAAGGGCGAGGAACGGAAGTCGGGGAAGTCAAGCCTATTTCCTATAGCTCTCGGTTCGATCCGGACGAAACGATGAGCTGCCGCCCAACATCAGCAAACCCGGTATCCTCATCCACCTGTTTATGTTTTGCCCGTTTTACCCCACCTCGGATGGGGATACCGGGTGTCACTTGAAGGAATGAATCTTACCACCGCAGAATGGGGTCTCCCCATGCGGTTACTTTGTCATGCACTTGATTCACAACTGAATAACAGGAAGCGTTCGAATGCGGGGAGCCGCATGGTCAGCGGACGCTTCTTTACAACTCAGACCTGCCTGTGGAACAATGGGGTCGACAAGCTTTTCTCAGGAGATTTCTTATCATCCTTGCGGACCCATCCATCGGTTGGGTACTGCTTTCAAAGCCTGTTACCCGTGACCCATCACTCATGTTCTAACCGCTGGTTGCGCCGCCGTAAACGCTTGGGGAGTAGCACCCGCAATTGTCAGGCGTCTACGGATGAGTGCTTATGACGAGGCTGAAGTCGGTGGTTTCCACGGGCACCCAGGTCTGGGATCTGCTTGATTACTTTTACACAGGAGGTGATCCCATGTCACCAATGCTGATTGGTATAGACGTAAGCTTGCGCTCCCACCATGTACAGTTCATGGACGGAGACGGAAGATCGCTCGCTTCCTTTGCCGTGCCTAATGATCGAGCCGGGGTGGATACCCTGATTCATAAGATGTTAGATGCCGCGAGCCAAGAAAAGCTGGAGCATCTTCACATCGGGATGGAGGCCACATCCAATCTGGGATGGCACCTTGCCCATTACCTGAAGAATGAATTGCAAAGCTACGAGCCGAATGTAAAGTCCCAGGTTTACGTCTTAAATGCAAGGAAAGTGGCTCGTTTCAAGAAGGGATATGACTCCCTTCCGAAGAACGACCGCATCGATGCCTGGGTCATTGCAGACCATCTGCGATTTGGACGACTGCCTCATGAGATGAAAGATATCATCCAATACGAAGCCTTGCAGCGCCTGACCCGCACGCGATTTCACTTGATGAAGAGCATCAAACGGGACAAGACCTATTTTCTGAATCAGGTCTTTTTGAAGTTCAGCGGGATGCGACAAGACAACCCGTTCTCCAATACATTTGGCAACACCAGCTTAGCGGTCATTCAAGAGCTTGAACCTGACCAAATCATGGCCATGTCCATGGAAGAACTCATCGAATTCTTGCAAGATAAAGGTAAGAACCGCTTTGAGAACCCGGAAGAGATCGTGGCTTACTTGAAAAAGATCGCCCGTTCTTCCTACCGGCTTGATCAAGTGATGGCCGATCCGGTGAACATTTCTCTTGCGACGACGCTCAGTGTCATCCAGCATCTGGAATCCGAGGTGAAGAAACTGGATAAAGAGATTTCCAAAATTATGGCATTCCAGAGACCCTCACCTCGGTGAAGGGCATTGGTCCTGTTTATGCAGCGGGCATTTTAGCCGAGGTCGGTGGAATTGATCGCTTTGCGAATCATGCCGATTTAGCCAAATATGCCGGTCTCGTCTGGACCCAGAACCAATCCGGTGAATTCGAAGCGGAGGAAACCTCACGCATGCGCACCGGCAATAAATATCTCCGTTACTATCTCGTTCAGGCTGCGGACTCTGTCCGCAAGCACGACGCCGAATACGGAGCGTTTTACCAAAAAAAGTACGACGAAGTCCCGAAGCATAAGCATAAAAGAGCCCTCGTCCTATCTGCGCGAAAATTGGTACGGTTGGTATTCATGCTACTGAAGACCAACACGCTGTACACACCACCCGAGAGGAGGAACCGATAACCGGTTTCCAAAATCCTACTCTACTTACAATTCGCCCGCATGTAATTCAAGTTTCAAAATTTTTACATACAGCGGGTCTAGTTTGTTGTTGCCTTTTTTCGGGTCAAAATTCGATTTGTGCTGATTATTTTCCAATTCGCATGAATCAACCCCTTGACATATCACCGCTGGGCTTTGATTTGAAAACCAAATGTCCTTAATCACCGGGATGCAGTTCGTGAAGTATCCGAGGTTATAGTTCTAATTCGTTGAGGAGGGCCACCCTTCAGGCACGTTGATATGCCTGAGGAGTGGCCATCAGAATCATTACTGCCCGTAAGGCAGCAATATGAACCAAGTTATCTCAGCTTAATGACGTTTATAGCTGTTGAGCCAAAGTTAGCTGCTGTAGGACTATCATTCTTCAAATATAAGTTGCCTCCATTTACTCCAGTACTAATAATGCCACTCCCTGCTAAAACCTGCGTTATACGATTACTCGTAGCTACGGCATTAGATCCTGGCACAGTAGTAACAGTTCCATTAACATTAAGAGCCAAAGCAGCTGCTACACCGCCTTGTGCATTGGCATTCGTCCTGTAGTCCACATAATACGTCTGATTCGGGGCCAGATTGATGGTCCCACGTGTGCCCTGTTGGATGGCAGTCCCATTTTGATTCACCCTCGTCGGAGCTGGAACAATAGCATTGGGGAGTGTTCCCGCAGGCGGAGTTCCAAAAACACTCAAATAATTCTGCGTCACACCCGGGCCCTGAGGGCCAGTTACGCCTCTTGGGCCGGCTGGGCCGGCTGGGCCTCTTGCACCGGCTGGGCCGGTCGTTCCCATCGGGCCCGTATCACCCGCCGGGAAATCATGTTTTTTTATTTAACGTGTAAATTTCACGAAGAACCGAAATCCCTTGATCTGACGCAGGTCTCCAGCATTTTCGTAACCGTTTTCTTAGATTGGTCAAGTACACTTGTGAAAGGGATAAGCTGCCTTGTCCCGGCCAAAAAAATATAAGCTTTTGTGTAGTCGATTACCCTGCTGTTTTTCTTAAAGTCTCTATCCCTATGAAGTGGCGTTATTTCCTAATGCTTGGTCAGGAGTACAGAATCATTTCAAAAGAAACTTTAGTCCTTAGTCTCTACGCTTACTGCTCAAGCCTTTTTATGTATCCACGATCTTGCTCTTATCTTGCAATTACTCAAGTAGACTATCAGAAAATCTTTTTACAAATTGTATCACTCTTTAGGCGATGGCCCGCCTCAGCCTGTGATGCATTTGATTCTGTTCGCATTATGTTCGTGACCAATAAAAAATGACGTCGGACCCTTTGCTCCTGTCTCACCTTGCGGACCTGTCGCTCCATCCGGGCCTGTTGCTCCGTCTGCTCCTGTTGCTCCATCCGGTCCTGTTGCTCCGTCTGCTCCTGTCGCTCCGTCTGGGCCTGTTGCTCCGTCCGGTCCTGTCGCTCCGTCCGGGCCTGTTGCTCCATCCGGGCCTGTTGCTCCATCTGGACCCGCTGCTCCATCCGGGCCTGTCGCTCCATCCGGACCTGTCGCCCCATCTGCTCCTGTTGCTCCATCCGGACCTGTCGCGCCGTCCGGGCCTGTTGCTCCATCCGGGCCTGTTGCTCCATCCGGACCTGTCGCTCCATCTGGACCTGTCGCCCCATCTGCTCCTGTTGCTCCATCCGGACCTGTCGCGCCGTCCGGTCCTGTTGCTCCGTCTGCTCCTGTTGCTCCATCCGGACCTGTCGCGCCGTCCGGGCCTGTTGCTCCATCCGGGCCTGTTGCTCCATCCGGGCCTGTTGCTCCGTCCGGGCCTGTTGCTCCATCCGGGCCTGTTGCTCCGTCCGGTCCTGTTGCTCCGTCTGGTCCGTCAGCTCCTGTCGCGCCATCTGGACCCGTTGCTCCATCTGGACCCGTTGCTCCATCCGGGCCTGTTGCTCCATCTGGACCTGTCGCTCCATCCGGGCCTGTTGCTCCATCTGCTCCTGTTGCTCCATCCGGTCCTGTTGCTCCGTCCGGTCCTGTTGCTCCGTCTGGTCCTGTTGCTCCGTCTGCCCCGTCTGCTCCTGTCGCGCCATCTGGACCCGTTGCTCCATCTGGACCCGTTGCTCCATCCGGTCCTGTTGCTCCGTCTGCTCCTGTCGCTCCGTCCGGTCCTTTCGCTCCTGTTTCACCCGCTGGCCCCGCTGGTCCTGCCGGACCGGTAATGCCTATTACTACTCCAGTCGCTCCTGTCGGACCCGCTGGACCGGTTGGTCCTCCTGCTGGTCCCGGTGGTCCTGGAGGACCGGTTGGCCCCACAAGATTGGTGGCGTCCAGGGCTGTTTCCAATTTGTTGCTCAATACAAAGTCTTTATTGATCGTTTCCTGCAGCGTTTTGCGAATGCTGTCATTTACAGCCAATATATCACTGATGGAAGCAACCGGTCCTGACACACCAGGCAGGGTTCCCAGTACATATTGAAGCTTCTCACCTTCGGCATTCAGAATGTGACTGAGCCCCAACTCCTCCATGGCTATCGAAGCTACAATTAAAGATATGGCGTCGTCTCTTGTGATGGTGATCGATGGTGTAATGTTAGGCAGATTAGATTGAGACAATAACAATCTCTCCTTTCGTTTGGATTACTCCCAATCTATTCCTCACTGGGTTCCGGGGTGACGGGCATTCGCTTGTTTTCCGCATTTTATCCCGAAATAGGCTCAAGTGGCCTGGCGGCAGCGCCTTTCACGATCTATTTTTGCAGGAAGATGAAGACGCCGATGGCCAAACTGAACGGCCATGGCCATCGCGCGTCATTGCACACTGCCATTTGAACGTTATACCGCCTAGCCTAGCAACCTGGCATTGCTGACACTATTGCCTGGACTTGATCCTCAGACACACAAGTATAACCCTCTGGCCCGGCGATCAGGGTACAGTTGGGGTTAGGGACTGGAAAACATGTTGGACCGTTTGGAATGTCTACACATGGCACTGGACCATCATAATTGATTGGCAGACATCGTATGGGGCCGCCGCAAAGAGGAGGAATGTATTCTACACACGTTGGTCCTGTTGGGCCTTTCGGGTCCTCGGAAGCGCACAAAGCCATTTCTAATTTGTTGCTGAGCACCCAGTCCTTCCGTGTCGTTTCTTTCAGCGTTTTACGGATGCTGTCATTTACCGCCAACAAGTCACTAAGCGTCACGGCCGGTGCGGATACGCCCGGCAAAGTGCCCAACACGTATTGCAGCTTCTCTCCCTCGGCATTCAGAATGTGGCTTAATCCCAGTTCCTCCATTGCAATGGACGCAATGATCAGGTTTATCGCATCTTCTCTTGTGATGTCGATCGTTGGTGTAATGTTTGGCAAATTGGCTTGTGACAAAATCAACCACTCCTTTGTTTTGGGTGTGCGATAATCTATTCACCCCTGTTATCTGTAGGCATGGGCAATAGCGGAACTTTGAAAAAACTAGGCGCATAAAAAAGAACCTCGCTCCCTGCCGGGCCGAGGTTTGTTTGATGTTTTGTTATGCAATGACCGAAATAATCTCCTCAAGCTTGATCCAGCTGTAATCCTCATCCCCACGGACCAGCTTGACCTCCCGGAGGCTTGTGTTCACATTGGTCACGATCCCGCGCAGCTCTTCATCATCAAAGGGATTGAACACAACCACGGTAATCGGCATGCGCCGGTTGTAGGATTCGATCAGCGCCTGTTCGATCCGCTGCATTTCCTGGTCATCCAGAGCCGGCTTCCCCCGTCTCTCCTGCTCCCTCATATACGCCTGATAGGCTTCCCTGTGTTCGGGCAGCATCATGCGTGAACTCTCAAACAGCCCGTTGGCTTCAAGCTTCTTGCCCATGGTGTCATCCTCCTATGCCGATTGAATGAAGGTAATATGTTTGTCCTTATTATATACGAACACACGTTCTTTATCCAACGTAAATATTCACCATTTGCGCGGCCCTCCCGAAAGTCATTCCTTCCAGCCGAATAATCCCAAATCAAATGGGCTACGCTAACACCAGAAAAAAATGACAGGTGAGCTTATGCGAGTCAAAGGGAAAGCCAAAAGGTACCACGCTCTATTAGAGATGAGCAGCAACGGAACGAACATCCAAACACACATCAGCCCGTGGATTCCATTATGGTGGTCGGCAGCGCTCCCCGGATTTGGCCATTTCATATTAGGAATTAATTTAACGGCTTATGTGCTCGTGATCTTTGAATTTATAGTCAACCATATGGCGCATATCAATGATGCCATCTATTTCAGCATGCTTGGTGATTTTGAAGAAGCCAAACGTGTGATCAACATACGATGGTTTTTTGGATATATTGGCGTTTACGTTTTTGCGATGTACGACAGTTACCGGCGAACGGTCGATCAGAACAAGCTGTTTTTATTATCGTACAGATACACTCAGAATACATCCGCTTCAGAAATAACAAATCTGAACAGGAACTTCATGGATGTCACAAGTCCGAGCCTCGGTTTAGTTTGGTCCTTTATTACTCCGGGGACAGGGGCCATCTTTGTGACCAGAACCCCGATCTTTATTTTTGCCATTACCTATTGGGGCATCACAGCTGTTTTTTCACATTGGTTTGAGGGAATTTATTATACAGCCATAGGAGACTTTGAGCAGGCCAGGAATGTTTTGCAGCCCGCATGGTTCCTGTTCATCCCTTCCATTATCACGTTCTCCATGTATTTCGGGTATCATGACACAGCAAAAGAAAACAAGGCATTCAAGCTGTCTCAGGCCAGGTATTTGAAGGAAAATTATCAAAGCAAAGCATTTAAAAAACCTGTATAGAGGGGATCTCCAGGTGTACATTGTTGCAGCTTGCCAGCATTCTTTGTATGCAGAACTGCTTGTTTCGGAAATTGAGAATTATGGCATCCCCAGGGAGCAGATCGCTGCCATTCCGCTGGACAGAAGAAACGAGCAGCTCTTATTATTCGATACGATGCATCATGCCGATGGCCACAGTATGATCGATCTTGCGCTGGTGCTCGGCACCATCCTGATGCTGCTTGGCTCCATATATGGTTTTGTATTGCCTCTGGGCCCTATTATTTGGGCGCTCATGGGGCTGATTGCCGGGGGCGTGCTCGGATTTGCCATCAAATGGCTTATTCTGACACGAAGAGGCTATAAAATCAGCGCCCGCAAAGGCAACGCTGAATTAATCATCATGGTCAATTGTGACGCGGCCCAGGAGAGAGACATCGAAGAAATATGTTGGCACCATAATGCGCTGGGTGTTGGAAAGCTGAACGATTAGCCGATTACATAACAGGAAGCCGATGAATGGAGATTGAATAGTGACCTCACATCATGATCTCGAAAAAGCAAAGGAAACGCTCAAGATCGTAAGCACGAATGATTGGCTGACGCATTCACTGGGGACCTGGCAGTGGTGGCTTCTGCTGGTATCCAGCATTGTTCCATGGATACTTTGGTGGAAATATGCCGATAAAGAACGGGGAAGAGAGCTTATCACCGTTGGCTTGGCAACTATGGTAGTGACCGACACACTCGATAGTCTGGGCACTTTTTATAACTTATGGGGGTATCCGATAAAAATAACTCCTGTAATTATACAGTACCTCCCGGCTGATTTCGCGGTCTTTCCCGTTACCTTCATGTTTCTATGCCAATTTTTCCGAAAATGGAGCACATTCCTGGCAGCAACGGTTGTGGTGTCAGCCATATTTTCATATCTTCTTGAGCCTTTGTTTGTATACATGCACACCTACCAATATAATGCTCCATGGAACCATACGTTCAGCTTCCTTGGTTTTATCATCACCATAGCCATGATCCGGCTTGGTGTGTACCAGCTGCTTAAACACCTGAAATAATGCTTGGAAAAAATCAAACCAAGGGCTTCGTATGGTGATTCCGAAGGCCTTGGCGTTCTAAGGCGTTGCCTGAATAATTTCGGTGTGGTAACATTACAACAGAAATAAGGGAGGCGCCACCCTCCCCCAGGACAACGAGGTGTGCCTCACAGCGCGCACTTGCTTATCTGTGCAGCAAAGCCCACCGAAGGCCGGTTAACCCTTTAGCGGTGGGTTTTGCGCTTGTTACGAAGCACCAAGAGCAGTCATGGCGTCAATCACCTCCTTTACAGAAGGCTGCGCCGTGACTCCCACCCGTTGTCCAATCCAATTTATAGCATAAACAAGCCTCGGGCAGGTCCCGAGGCTTATTTTTTTGTGTAATTGCCGAACGCTTCGAATCTTTCACAAGAGGCTGCCCGATAAGCTGCACTTCCTGATTATTCAGGGCTAGATTTCCTTAACTGCCGCCACAATAAAAAAGCACGGCCTCTGAAAACCGGAAAGCCGCGCCGTGCATAAATATGTAAGTATGCTGGTGAAGGGAATTGAACCCCCGACCTACGCATTACGAGTGCGTTGCTCTACCCCTGAGCTACACCAGCAGAGCCGATAACACCGGCTGACAATAGTTGATTATACAACTCTGGACATAAAAATCAAGACGGTTTGATGCCATTATCAGAATATGCCAGTTTGTTGGCAACCGACTGCAGCTTCAGCACGCTGGACGATTCCTTGTCACGGCGGTCATCAATCTTGACGGATGTCGAGACACGCTTCGCCCCTGTCATAAAAGGTGCTTCATGAAGTGCCGCAATCGCGGTAAATACATCGTCCAACGTGCCTTCAATGATCGTGCTCATAGAGGTAAGCTCATAGGAAATCCCCTTCTGCTGATGCAGCACGCGCTGCATTTCCGCGACGTAGGTACTGAGACTGGTGCTGCCTGTCCCGATTGGGATGACCGTTACTTCCGCGATAGCCATGTTCCTGCCTCCTTCGATTTTCCGGCACTTGCCACAGCCGGCATGTTTTACATGTATTTTACCAGCCAGGCTCCCCCCAGTTCAAATACATCAATCCTAAAAATGCGTCTTTTTTCATCATACTCGTCCATACGGCCTAATTACGTCGATTCGTCTCGTTACCAATCTCTTTCCTTTGCGGAAAACTGGTTTCATGTGCTATAATCGAGCCTGCGTCATTTTCATTTTTTTGGTTTACAGATACAATATATTGGGTTAAAGTATATAGGCAGCACCTAAATGTAGTACGGAAGCCAAGATTCGACACAACCCTGAAGCAGAGCCGTTTTCCTGAAGCCAGGCGCTGTTTGGGGTGGTTTGTGTCGACTGATTCATATACTTTCTCTCCGGACCGCTGCCCTTCGACCCTGTAAAACGGATTCCCTCGGGCCGTCCGGGGCATCCGCGACACATCATCTACATGCAAGCAAGGCTTCCGCTCCCAGGTTATTTTTCATCATAAGCATCACCACTGCAGTTCTTCCCAAACCGCAGACATCACTGTCCGATACCCGCCCTAGTGATAAGAAAAATGAAAGTGAGGAATCATCCATGCCACAACTCGTAATTAAACCCAATAATCGTCAGCTTGCTTTTGACGAAATGCGGATTTCCGTTTATGCCGACCGTGTACTGCAGGGACTTGATAAGCTGGATAAGGACCGCCTCATCCGCGGTGTGAACTCCAAGCTGCGCCGGGACGAAGTGACAGGGGATGAAATCAGCAACGCGTTCATCATGTCCGCCCTTGAACTGGTGAGCAAGGACGAACCGGATTGGAAATACGCCGCCGCGCGTTCCCTGCTGACTTCGCTGTACAAGAAGGCTGCCACTAACCGTCGTTATAAATCCTACCCGGACGAGCCTTACGGCGCATTCTACCCCCTGATTACCGAAATGGTGAAAAAGGGAATTTACCGCGAAGAGCTTCTGGAATGCTACACCAAAGAACAAATCGACGAGCTCGCGGAATACATTGAACCGAAGAATGACCTCCTGTTCGATTACATAGGGTTGTTAACCTTGTCCGAACGCTACCTTGCCAACGATTTCGACGGGAAGGTCATGGAACTGCCGCAGGAACGTTACATGGTCATCGCCATGTACCTGATGCATAAGGAACCCGCCGAGAAACGCATGGAACTGGTCAAGGAAGCTTACTGGGCGATGAGCAATATGTACATGACCGCTGCTACCCCTACAATGTCCAATGCGGGTAAAAAAGTGGCAGGACAGCTCTCCAGCTGCTTCATTGATACGGTGGACGACTCTCTGGAAGGAATCTTCGATTCCAATACCGACGTGGCCCGCTTGAGCAAAATGGGCGGCGGCATCGGCGTGTACCTTGGTAAAGTACGTGCCAGAGGCTCAGACATCCGTGGCCACAAAAATACCAGCTCCGGCGTCATCCCTTGGATCCGCCAGCTGAACAATACCGCCGTCAGCGTAGACCAGCTCGGTACGCGCAAAGGAGCCATCGCCGTATATCTGGACGTATTCCACAAGGATATTCTGGCGTTCCTGGATCTGAAGCTGAACAACGGGGACGAGCGCATGCGTGCACATGACGTGTTCCACGGCGTGTGTCTGCCTGACCTGTTCATGGAGCGTGTGGAAGCCCGTGGTGAATGGAGCCTGTTCTGTCCTCACGAAGTGAAGAAAATCATGGGCTGGACCGATGAGAACGGCCGTCCGCTCGGGCTGGAAGACTTTTATGATGAAGAGCAGGGCAAAGGCTCCTTCCGTGAAAAATACGAAGAGGCCGTCAACCATCCACTGCTGCCCCGTATCACGGTGCAGGCCATCGATATCATGAAGCGCGTCATGAAATCGCAGTTGGAGACAGGCACGCCTTACATGTTCTATCGCGATACAGTGAACCGTGCGAACCCGAACCGCGCTCACGGTATGGTCTACTCCTCCAACTTGTGCACGGAGATTATGCAGAACCAATCTCCTACCGTGGTGGAGAAAGAAGAGCTTGTGACCAAGGACGGGCAAACCCGGATCGTCATCTCCAAAATCCCTGGCGATTTCGTGGTCTGCAACCTGAACTCCATCCATCTGGCACGTGCAGTGCCTGCCGGAGTGCTGGAGCGTCTGGTGCCGATTCAGGTGCGTATGCTGGATAACGTTATTGACATCAACAACATTGAAGTACTGCAAGCCCAATATACGAACAGCCAGTACCGTGCTGTAGGCCTGGGTACCTTCGGTCTGCACCATCTGCTTGCACTTGAGGGCATCCGCTGGGAATCTGAAGAAGCGGTGGAATTTAACGATAACCTGTACGAGAAAATCAACTACCTTGCTGTCAAATCCAGCATGGAGCTGGCCAAAGAAAAAGGTCGTTATGCGAAGTTCGAAGGCTCCGACTGGGAGAACGGGAATTACTTCACGTCCCGCCATTACACGGACGGCACGCGTGAAGGCAAGTTCGTAACGGCTTCCGAGTGGCAGGAGCTCGCCGAACAGGTGAAAACGAACGGTGTCCGCAACGCCTGGCTTTTCGCCATCGCGCCTAACGGATCGACCTCGATCATTGCCGGTTCGACCGCCAGCATTGATCCGCTGTACGAGCTGCTCTCGTATGAGGAGAAGACAACCTACAAGATTGCCAACCCTGCGCCGGATCTGAACGAAAAGACGATCTGGTACTACAAAACAGCGTTCCTGGTAGACCAGCATGCGTCCATTAATATGGCAGCCGCACGCCAGCGTCATATCGACCAGGGCCAAAGCTTTAACCTGTACGTCCGTCCGGATATCAAGGCTACCGAGTTCCTTGACTTGCATCTGCATGCATGGAAATCCGGCATGAAGTCGACGTATTATGTCCGCAGCCGTGCGCTGACGATTGAAGAGTGTGAAAGCTGTGCGTCGTAATCCTAGCCTTTAGATCTTATAAAGGGATTTTTCGATCCCCCTAAATCCCCCTTGGCCAAGGGGGACCCCAGCGGGGCCCGCTGCCCCCTGGCCCCCCGCAAATTTGGTGGGGAGAGTTTATTCACAGCATGTAAGTTAATCTAGAATTGCGAGAGAGATCATACGTGTAAAGAGATCATGCGTGTAACAAACTATATGAGTAATCCGATTAAACGAGTAACAGACATTAGCAAATAGAATCATACGAGCAATCGTTTTGAACATAAATGAAAGCAAGGCTCCCTCTTTACTGTTTTCCTACAACGGAGAGGGGCTTGCTTTTTACGTTTCCTTTTTGAACTAAAAGCTTAAAGCTTTAACTATAAATCAAGCTCATTTAAAGGAGAGAGCCTCCCATGCAATTGCAAAAGATTTTTAACACGGAAGCCCCCAACCGCTCCACCCGCATCATCGAAGGCGAATGCTCCGGCATTTTGAACTGGAACGATATCCGTATGCCGCATATGTATAAGCTGTACAAGGTGCTGTTGCTCAACCACTGGATCGCGGACGAAATTCCGATGTCCAAGGATGCGTCGCAATTCCCGCTTCTTGATGCGGAAGAACAGCGTACTTTTAAAATCAATATCGGGCTGCTGGCGGTGCTGGACTCCATGCAGACGATGTTTGTCGGCGACGTGAAGCGTTACTTTACCGATTCATCCCTGGAGGCCATTTCGGCCATTATCGGCCAGCAGGAGGTTGTTCATAACCAATCCTATTCGTACGTGCTGTCCTCCCTTGTCTCCGAGCAGGAGCAGAAGGAGATTTTTGAATATTGGAAGCATGATCCGGTGCTGCTGGAGCGCAATACGTTCATTTCGAAAATTTATCAGGAATTCCGGGACGATCAGAACCCACAAACCTTCTTCCATGCTCTGGTCGCTGACTTGATTCTGGAGGGCATTTTCTTCTACAGCACGTTCGCCTTCTTCTACAACCTGGCGCGTGACCAGAAGATGATGGGTACCAGCCAAATGATTTCCTATATTCAACGTGACGAGAATCAGCACTGCTATTTCTTCGCGGAAGTGTTCAAGCAATTGCTCGCCGACTTCCCTGAGCTGAACACGAAAGAGAATATTGATTATGTCTACAAAACGATCGACCGTGCCGTGGAGCTTGAAACGAACTGGGCTCATTATACACTGTCCGAAGTGCGTGGCATCGACCTGAACGAGCTGTCCGACTATATCAAATACATGGCCAACATGCGCCTGCGGCTGCTCGGTCTGGACAAAGCCTATGAAGGCGTCGATGTAAACTGCATGCCTTGGATCAAGCCGTTCTCGGATGAAGCGCTGAACGCGACCAAAACCGACTTCTTCGAAGCCAAATCCCGCAACTACGGCAAGGTCGGCGACGATAACGGGTTCGACGATCTGTAAGCCGATGATATTTTTATACAGTGAATGATATATCTGATTAATCTTTTATATTGTAAAAAATCGTAAAAGGACAATCTTACGGGTTCAAAAATCGAAACCCGGACCGGACAAAGGAATGATCCTTATCCGGTCCGGGTTGTTTTTTTGTAACAATGAAACTATTCCCTATGTATTTAATGCAAAAGCCTCAGAACCCAATCCGGTCATAATACCCCAGGGCTCTGATGGTTCCCTATCCGCTTCTTAATCTGTCCTGCTTCAGATGTTCTTGATTTCCACGTTTCAGGGAGCCGCTCCTCTTTCTGCTCCTACCCTGCTGCCGCGTTACATGTGTTAAGAAGTGTACTTATCAACCAGTTCCTCAAGCGCCTGCTTGACATTCCCCTGAAATAACCCGCCATGATAACAAATAAGCTCCTTGATATCGTATTCAAGCAAGAGCTTCACAGAGCGCACGGCCTCCTCCAAATCCAGGGTAAATTGAGGATTGGCGATCTCCAGCTTCCCCTGCTCAATGACCACAACATCGCCGCCAATCAAGGTTTCACTCCCAGGCAGATACAGCGAGATGTGGCCAGGCATATGGCCGGGAGTATGAACAATCTGAATTCCTCCGCACCAGGAAAACAACTCATTGCTTTTTACAGTATAATCCACGGGGACAGGCTCAATGGATGCAAGCAAACGGATAAACTGCTCTGCTTGAGACCTGGCCTCGGGTAGCAAAGATTCCAGCGTTGATTCAGCCTGCACAAGGCGCAGTGACCGGCGGGTCCCCTCCAGGTACGGCTTCTCCATCTCATGGGACACGATCTCAATGTGCGGGTATCTCCGCTTTAGCTCCGCAAGCGCGCCAATATGATCCATGTCGTGGTGGGTGACAATCAGTTTCGAAATGGATGCAAATGTTACGCCATGCCTCGAGAGCGCCCCTTCCAGCAAAGGAACAAAATTCGGATAACCACAATCGACCAGGATGAAATCATCCTCATCCTGAAGAAGAACCGGGGTAATCACCTTCTTCTGCCCCTCATGTTCAAACTCAATGTCAAGTAAACGATACATTTGCTTCACTCCGATTCTTGCTTAAACTAGGGTTTCTATTCTGGAAGTCATAATACCGCAGGAGCAGTAAAGCAAACAGTTAAAATATGGAATCTAATAATTTAATTCCCGAGCTGCCATGATTCTGCCCCTTTCCACAGCTTCTATTATACTGTGTTGTGCTTTATCGGCTTAAAGTGTTATTTTAGAAATCATGGATACAGATGTAAGAAAAACGTCTATCGACGTACGTTCACAGAAGAAAGACCGCGCTTAGCGGTAGTTTTTCTTGCGATTATAGAATTGTTCAGCTTCGCTGAAAACTTATAACTCAACTTTCGCAGAGCACAAATCCAAATTAACCTGTGTAGCTGCTGGGTTCTGAGGAATTCGAATCCCCTCCTTGCAAGTTTGCCGATTTCATGCTGTGAAAGTTAAGGCTTGATAGTCAAGCTGCCCGGAAGCTTTGCACGATTATCCCATTGGATCAGGTGAAGAAAAACAGAAAACCGGGAACCGAAAATATACTTTAGGCGCGTTAAAGAAAATAACGGATCAAGTGAGGCACGAAAATGCCTGTTGTTACGCTATTCAGGACCATCGAATGGGTCTATTATTTTTTTGATCGTACCTTATGGAGAAGCAGATCGGTTCGAGATCATGAGGCGATCTTAGGAGAAAGCAGAGCGTTTAGGAGATGTGAAACCGACCGAGAGAGAAGGAGGGAGCGGAGCAAAGCCCTGAAAAAATAAAAGACCCTGGCCCTCGTTACCGCTTGAACCTGAATTTTTCCGATGTCCTCGTTCATGCTAACCCACACCGTTCAAGCCAAGCACATCATGCTCACC
>NZ_JBJURI010000050.1:0-28811 GCF_046098255.1 Paenibacillus jiangxiensis | reverse complement strand
TCCCGATCAATCCCTGCTTTATTTCTTGAAGGATCGTTAATTTTTCAAATGCCGTAAATTTCTTTTTCTCCATAAAAATACTCCCCATACAGTAACAGGCTTTTGTTTTTTCACCTGTCTACTATATGGGGAGCATATCAATGTGATGACGGTCTCCCTTTTTTTGTACACTCACCCCATTATCCAACCGTCACCGCACTCTTCTCATCCTCCGGTACCACAGCATAGTGCAGCTCCGTTTCCAATTCCTCCGTGTACCGATCACGCTGCTCCACGCTCCAGCCTGCCCGTTCGGCCATAAGGGCAATCACCTGCGTCTTCCACTGCTTCACCCAGGTGATGTTGAAGAAGAGAGCGCCGGTGCGGCGGATGAAGAAATCAGCCGGTGTGACCGTCATCTCCTCTTCCAACGCGTACAGCAGCGGAACTCTTACTTCGTCCGGCAGCGACTCCTCGATCTGGCTTTCCTTCGGACGGGCGGCGATAGCGAACAACCGCTCGGCATTGGAGCCATAGCGCTTGGCCCAGGCTTCCACCAGCTGCCGCGGCACACCTTGAGAGGCGCCCTTATCGGCGGCAGAGCGCACGAAGGCATCGAAGCCCTTGGAGCCGCCCACGTCTCCGCCGGACATGGTCAAGTCTCTGGTCACTGCGTTGCCGTAGGAGGTACCTGTCCGCTCCTTCAGCAGCTCTGCTGCCCGGTCCACGACCATTTCGGCCATTTTGCGGTAGCCAGTCAGCTTGCCCCCTGCAATGGTGACCAGCCCGGAGGCCGATTCCCAAATTTCATCCTTACGGGAAATTTCCGACGGGTCCTTGCCCTCTTCGTAAATGAGCGGACGTACCCCTGCCCAGCTGGACTCCACATCCTCGTTAGTAATTTTCACTTCCGGGAACATATAATTGATCGCATTGATAATATAAGTGCGGTCTGCCATAGTCATGCGTGGATGGGCCGTATCAGCCTTATATACCGTATCCGTCGTTCCGACATAGGTTTTGCCGTCCCGCGGAATCGCGAACACCATCCGGCCGTCCGGTGTATCGAAATAAATGGCCTGGCGCAACGGAAAACGCTGCTGGTCGAAGACCAGGTGTA
Organism: Paenibacillus jiangxiensis; assembly: GCF_046098255.1. Taxonomy (NCBI): domain Bacteria; kingdom Bacillati; phylum Bacillota; class Bacilli; order Caryophanales; family Paenibacillaceae; genus Paenibacillus; species Paenibacillus jiangxiensis. The sequence goes on along the minus strand of NZ_JBJURI010000050.1, from coordinate 27,712 downwards.
CACCCTTGGTCAGCTGCAGCGTCTTGCCCTTCTTGGATCCGTCCATCTCACGCAGCGAATCCACCCATGGCCCGGCTGCGTTAATGATCAGCGTCGCGCGGACATCATAACCTTCGCCCGACACGCGATCCGTCACATGTGCCCCAACCACACGGCCGTTCTCATAGAGCAGCTTGGAGACCTTGGCATAGTTCACGGCCAGTGCTCCGGAAGAGACTGCTTTTTTCATGACCTCGATCGTCATCCGTGCATCATCCGTCCGGTATTCCACATAGGTGCCGCCTCCCTTCAAGCCCTCACGCTTCAACAGCGGCTCCTTGGCGAGCGTCTCATGCGCATCATGCATCCGCCGCCGCTCACTGTGCTTCACACCGGCCAGCCGGTCATATACCTGCAGCCCGATGGAGGTTGTGAACTTTCCGAACGTTCCCCCTTTATGCATCGGCAGCAGCATGCGTTCCGGCGTGGTGACATGCGGTCCGTTCTCGTATACGATCGCCCGCTCTTTACCAACCTCGGCCACCATTCCGACTTCAAACTGCTTCAGATAGCGCAGGCCGCCGTGAACAAGCTTCGTGGAGCGGCTGGAGGTTCCTGCGGCAAAATCCTGCATTTCCGCCAGCGCTACCTTCATGCCCCGCGTAGCCGCGTCGAGCGCGATGCCCGCGCCCGTGATCCCGCCGCCAATTACCAGCACGTCGAAATGCTCTCCTGCCATCCGTCGCAGCAGCTTAGCCCGTTCATTTCCTGCAAATTGAACTGTTGTCATGTCGTTTCCCTCCACTTTTGTATTGATATTGCTATTTCAAGCAAGTCATATTCCGAAAAAAAAAGAGACCACGAGCTTCACCGCGGCAAGTGGCGCCGGGTGCATCGTGGTCTCTCCCAATCTCCTGACAAGGATATTAACTTGTATTCATCGTACCATACTGCCTCGGAAAAATAAATGATAAATCCGCTGCATTACCATTCCTATTTTATTTGAAAGTCTATTATTTGAAGGCCATCGCGGCTTGAACCGCCTTTTTCCAGCCGGCATACAGTCCTTCCCGGGTATCCTCATCCATCGCCGGTTCAAAGGAGCGCTCCACCGTCATATGAGAGCGCAACTCATCAATGTCCTTCCAGAAGCCCACGGCCAGACCCGCAAGGGAAGCCGCACCCAGCGCCGTCGTTTCGTGAACGGCAGGCCGCTCCACGACAGAACCGAGAATATCGCTCTGGAACTGCATCAGGAAGTTGTTCAGCACCGCGCCTCCGTCCACCTTCAGCGCCTTCATCTTAATCCCCGAGTCGCTCTCCATAGCCGCCAGCACATCCCGAGTCTGGTAAGCCAGGGCCTCCAGCGTGGCCCGAATGAAATGCTCTTTGGTCGTACCGCGCGTCAATCCGAACATCGCTCCGCGGACATCGCTGTCCCAATACGGACTTCCCAATCCTACGAAGGCAGGGACCATATACACGCCATCTGTCGATTCTACGCGGGCAGCGTACGCTTCACTGTCCTTCGCCTCCTTGAACATGCGCAATCCGTCGCGCAGCCATTGTACGGCCGAGCCGGCCACAAATATGCTGCCTTCCAGAGCATACTGCACCTTGCCCTCTTCCAGCCCCCAGGCGATCGTTGTGATCAGCCCGTGCTCGGATTCCACCGGCTGATCCCCTGTGTTCATCAGCATGAAGCAGCCTGTGCCATAGGTGTTCTTGGCCATGCCTTTGTCATAACATGCCTGCCCGAACAGAGCTGCTTGCTGATCCCCGGCCGCTCCTGCGATCGGCACATTCTGGCCGAAGAAATGGTAATCGACCGTATGAGCGTATACTTCGGAAGAAGGACGGACCTGTGGCAGCATGCTTTGTGGCACACCCAAAATGTCCAGCAGCTCTTCATCCCATTTCAGCTCATGAATGTTGTACATCAGCGTTCTGGAGGCATTGGTATAATCCGTAACGTGCGCCTTGCCGCCGGAGAGCTTCCAGATGAGCCACGTATCAATTGTTCCGAACAGCAGCTCGCCGCGCTCGGCCCTCTCACGCGCGCCTTCCACATGATCCAGAATCCACTTCACCTTCGTGCCGGAGAAGTAAGGGTCGATCAGCAGCCCTGTTTTGCGGTGGAATACATCGTTAAGATCCTGCTTTTTCAGCTCTTCACAGATGTCAGCGGTCTGGCGGGACTGCCATACGATCACGTTATACACCGGCAGACCTGTTTCTTTATCCCATACCACAACGGTTTCGCGCTGGTTGGTGATGCCGATGCCGGCAATCTGCGAAGCTTTAACTCCAGACTCGGACAGACAGGATGCGATGACCGCGAGGATGGAGCTCCAGATTTCGTTGGCGTTCTGCTCCACCCAGCCCGGATGGGGGAAATATTGCGGAAACTCCTGCTGTGCCGTATATACAATCTCACCATTGCGGTTAAATAAGATAGCTCGTGAACTGGTTGTTCCCTGATCCAATGACAAAATATATTTTTCCATAGAGTATACCCTCCCAGTTATGTTATTTGATTTGCAACTTAAGCCGCCAGCTTGCCTGAGGCATTGGCCCCGCGCTTGCGTCCAGCCTGCAGGGCGATGACGAGAACAACAACGATCAGTGCAAGCACCACCCAGAACGCTGGGGTCAGGACGCCTTTAAACACAGCACTGTAAAAGAGCCCCCCGAACGAACCGCCAAGCAGCGGACCGACAATCGGAACCCACGCATATTTCCAATTGGAGCTTCCTTTGCCCGCAATCGGCAGCAGGAAGTGGGCAAGACGCGGCCCAAAATCCCGGGCCGGGTTGATGGCATAACCTGTCGTTCCGCCAAGAGACAAACCGATGCTGACGACCAGAAAGCCAACGATCAGCGGGTTCAACCCTTCTGTAAAAGCATTGGCCCCCATGGCTTGCAGAGCGAGCACAAAAATGAACGTCCCGATCATCTCGCTGAGCACATTCGAAAACGGATGGTCAATGGCCGGTCCGGTGGCAAAAACACCAAGCTTCGCGCCCGGGTCCTCTGTAGCCTTCCAATGTGGCAAATAATGCAGATATACCAGCGTCGCACCCACCATGGCTCCAAGAAGCTGGGCGATGATGTAGCCAGGCACCTCAGCCCACGGGAATGTCCCCTGGAATGCCAGCGCCAGCGTAACCGCCGGGTTCAGATGCGCTCCGCTAATACCTCCAACCGCATAAACCGCAAACGCCACCGCCAGTCCCCAGCCCATACCAATGACAATCCAGCCGGAGTTCTGTGCGAGCGATTTGTTCAGCGTAACCCCCGCGCAAACTCCCGCGCCGAGAGTGATCAGAATCATGGTGCCAATAAATTCGGCAAAAATCGGCGTCATAATCATATACCTCCTTTAATTTCCCTTGCTTGACTTCATGTAAACTTCATGCAAATTTTCAACCGCACAAAAAAAGAGAAGAGCCGTCACAAACTGCCCCCCATGCTGCAGCATGGGATGTCTGTGTGGCTCTCCTCGTCTCCGTCACGGTGTATTAACTTGAATTGATCATATCGTAACATGAAAGCGGTGTCAACATGATTTTTTTCACAGACGATAATGGTCAAACAGGTTCTTATTCGAAGTGGTCACCGCTGTGGCCCCGGCAGCAAGCGCCCTTTCCACTTCCTCGACGCTGCGGATCAGCCCGCCGGCAAGAATGGGAATGCCTGTCCGTTCATTGACTTCAGCAATCATGTGCGGCATGACACCAGGCAGCACCTCTATAAAATCCGGCTGTGTTTTCTCAACCAGTACATAGCTCTTCTCCAGAGCGATGGTATCCAGCAAGAACAGGCGCTGGATGGCTAAAATACCCTTTTTCTTCGCCGTGGCAATGACGCCTGCGCGTGTGGAAATGATGCCGAACGGCTTAATCTCCTGGCACAGATACTGTGCCGCGAATTCGTCATTCTTCAGGCCATGCACCAAATCGGCATGCAGCAGCATATTCTTCTCCTTGCTGCGGGCCATCTGATACAGGCTGCGCAGCTGCGCCACATGTGTGTCGAGAAATACGCCGTAGTTATAGCTGCTCTCCAATATTGACTCAAACTGTTTCATATTCTTAGCAGCCGGTAGAATCTGCTGTCCGTAAAAAGCCATGTCCGCCTCCGTTCAGGTTTTCTTTTCTGTGTGATATTAATCATATATTAAACGACGAACGGGCGAATGACAAAATTGGGGTTGACGGTGTCAGATAGGCTTCTATATGATGTAGGAAGAACGTACTATATATTAATTGGCGTGTTACCATCCCAGAGGGCATGAGCCAAGAAGCGAACATGAGAATATACTCGCTTCTTGGCTCTTTTTGCCGTTCATAATAAAGCAGATAACATTCAATTTAAGAAGCAAGGAGGCGGTGAACCGTGAGTGAAGGAGTGCTGCTGCAGGTAGAACGGGTTGTCGGCAGCAACATTGTTCTGGCCCGGTCACAGCAGAATACCAAGGAATATGTGCTAATCGGCAAAGGGCTGGGATTTGCATTCAAGGGGGAGAGTACGGTTCAGGCCGATGATCCGCGGATAGAGAAAAGATTCCGGCTGGAGGACCGGGAACAATGGGATCAGGCACAGGAGCTGATGAAGGACCTTGACCCCAAGGTTATCGACATCTCCGACCGGATTATCCGCCTGATTGCCGAGCAGTTTCCCGGCAAGCTGAATGACAAAATCTACCTCGCTCTGCCCAGTCACATTCAATTCACCTTATACAGGCTCCGCAACGGCATGGAAATTTTGAACCCTTTCCTGCTGGAAACGAAGCTTAGCTTTCCCAAGGAATTCGAGATTGCCTCGGAAGCCGCGGCCATGATCGGGGAAGCCTTTGGCGTAGAAGTTCCGGAGGATGAAGCAGGTTTCCTGACGTATCATGTGTATTCCTCCGTCAACCACGTGCCTGTCGGACAGTTGGTGAAGGTGTCGAATGTGATCAGTAAGCTGCAGTCCATCATTGAAGAGGAAGGAGGCATCCGCTTTGCCCAGGGCAGCTTAAGCCAGGCAAGGCTCATGATTCACCTGCGCTTTTCCATGGAACGCCTGTATCAGCAGCCCATGACGGCTCCGACCTTCGCCGAGTACGTGCGCAATGAGTATCCGTCAGAATATCGGCTGGCGAAGAAGCTTAGCGCAGTAATGGCAGAGGACCTGGGTACGGAGGTACCGGAAGAAGAAACCGCTTTTCTCGCCATGCATTTATATCGACTCTATCAGACACATGCCAAATTACACAACGGGAAGGACAACACGCAATGATCTGGAAATGGAAAAACAACAAATCTTCTAAAACATCTGAAGCAATATCTGTCGCCTCCCCGCTTACCGGAACCTGCGTCAGCCTTGCAGAGGTGCCAGATGAGGCGTTCGCGCAGGGCCTGATGGGGCCGGGAGTCGCTGTCATTCCGCAGGGGGGCAGACTGGTTGCTCCGATCGACGGAACCGTGGTGCACCTGATCAAATCGCACCATGCCGTCATGATCGAGCACAGCTCCGGGCTGCAACTCTTGCTGCATGTCGGCATCAATACCGTCAGCCTGAAGGGACAGGGTTATACTCCCCGGGTACAGACCGGGGACCGGGTGACGATCGGCCAGACTTTAATTGAATTTGATCTGAATGAAATCGCTTCCGCCGGATATCCCGTCATCACTCCCGTTATCGTTGCGAATGCGGCTGAGCAGCCGTGGGAGGTGCAGCCGGAATACGGCAGCAAGGAAGCGGGTCAAGGCGCCATCATGAAAATCACCTTGGCCAAATAATATAGACCAATAATAACGAACAGAAAGGAAGAACCATATGCTGAAAGCATTGCAAAAACTGGGAAGGTCCCTGATGCTGCCTGTGGCTACACTGCCTGCGGCGGGGATTCTTCAAAGCTTCGGTCTTCTTAACTATGAAAAGGATATTCCGCTCGGACCCGTAGTAGGCGGGTTTCTCAATCAGTATGTAGCTCCGTTCCTGAATGAGGGGGCGGGGGCGATCTTCGGCAACCTCGCCTTGATCTTCGCCGTCGGGGTGGCGATCGGGCTGGCCGGGGATGCCGTCGCCGCGCTTTCCGCCCTGATCGCTTATATGGTGCTGACACGGATTCTGGGCGCGGTTCCGGGCGTATTTGGCTATATTCCGGACGACGTCAAGCTGGATATGGGCGTCTTGGGCGGCATATTTGCCGGGCTGCTTGCAGCCTATATGTATAAAAGATACCACAACATCAAGCTGCCCGAATGGCTCGGCTTCTTCTCAGGCAAACGCTTTGTGCCAATGGCCACCGCCGGTTCCATGCTGGTGCTGGCCATCCTGATCGGCATGATCTGGAGCCCGATTCAGGACGCAATTGCCGCGTTTGGAGCCTGGATTGTCGGCTTTGGCGGTGTCGGCTCCATGGTATTCATGATCGCCAACCGCCTGCTCATCCCGCTCGGCCTGCATCATGTTATTAACTCCATCGCATGGTTCCAAATCGGAGATTATACCAATGCAGCCGGGGAAGTCGTACATGGCGACCTGACGCGCTTCTTTGCTGGCGACCCTACGGCGGGCATGTTCATGTCCGGCTTCTTCCCGATCATGATGTTCGCTCTGCCGGCGGCAGCGCTTGCCTTTATTCATACTGCCCGGCCTGAAAAACGCAAGATGGTCGCTTCCATCTTTATCGGCTCAGCGCTGGCCTCGTTCTTAACGGGCATTACCGAGCCGCTTGAGTTCTCGTTCATGTTCGTCGCGCCTTTGCTGTACTTAGTACACGCCGTCCTTACCGGGGTGGCGGGCCTCATCATGTACCTGTTGAATGTAAAGCTGGGCTTCGCTTTCTCAGCTGGCCTGATCGATTATCTGGTGAACATGAAGCTGTCGACCAATCCGCTGCTCATGATTCCGGTTGGTCTCGCTTTTGCGGTCGTCTATTACTTCCTGTTCCGGTTCATCATCGTCAAGTTCAACCTTAAGACACCGGGGCGCGAGGATGATGTCTACGATGCCGATGCCCGCGGGGATGCCCCTGCCGCTGCAGCCGCGTCTGCTTCGGGCAGCAAGGCCAGTCAGGTGCTCGCCGAGATCGGGGGCGCGGACAATATCGAAAGCATCGACGCCTGCATTACCCGCCTCCGGCTTGTGGTTAAGAACGACAAAGCCGTGAACGACCAGGCGCTTAAGAATCTTGGCGCTTCCGGTATTATGAGGCTCGGCGGCGGAGCCGTGCAGGTGATTTTCGGTACCCAATCCGAAATCCTGAAGGATGAGATTAAAAAGCTGATGTAAGCTCGAACTTTGTGCGAATAGAAAACGCCCCTTAGCTCGTATCCCCTTCCAGAGGATGATCGAACTAAGGGGCTTTTGCATGTGAAACGGCCGGGTCAATTCAAATCTACAGCAGAGACTTGGGCTTCCCCCTCGCCTGCAGGTGTCAACAAGAATAATTGGCTGCTGTTGTATCCAATCGGTTGGCTTTTCATCGTATTCGCTTCCGTCTGAACTTCTTTTACAAGCTTGGCATCCTTATTATACATAGCAAAGGTTGAAGGATGATCCGTATCCGACAGGAACAGCCTGGATTGAATATAGCTTGTTACCCAGTTCGCTTCCGAATTGCTGAAGCTGCGTGTAAGCTTGGCAACCGGAGCGCCGGTCTTCAGATCGTATCTTGTGTACATAGTATAATTTCGTCCCGGAACGATTCCTCCTGGCACTCCCATAATACCCGATGTATACATCACTAGTTCCTTACCTTCCAAAACAAAGTTGGTATTTACATTCCAGTCTGCAGTCAAGGCAATTTTTTTCTTCGTTGTAACATCAATGATTCGATACATGTCCTGTGTTTGTACCAGGCTCGACCCGGATAATTTAACTGCAACATAAGGGAAATGGGTTTGAACATCCTCTACACGAGTAGATTCGAATTCATTATCTTTGAACACTTTAAAAGGGATTGAGGAAGTCGCCTTTTTCCAAGGGTATTGATACAGTGAAATTTGATCATTAGATGATAAAATCAGCCTTTCCTTGCCGCTATCTTTGGCCGGGGACCAATTGATATCCTGAATTCCATCCATTTTGATATTCTTAAAGGTCTGCTGCGATAGCACTGTTCCATCCTGGGACAACACCATCTTTTTAGGCGAGTTGTTTTCTTGGGTCATGACTACGATTTTCACGGGGTTGGTCAAAACGTAACAATCGTAAATGGGCGTTGAATAAGGCTTGCTCCACAATAACTCCCGGCTATTGGAATCAACAACCCATAAACTGTTTTGCGAATGATCTGCCAGCAGTACAGAGTGATTTGTAAGTGTGTAGGTCTGTGTGAAGTCCTGAATCACATCATCAGAAAATACAGTCTGTTTTGACGCGGAACTTGCTGAAGCACAGGATGAACCTCCCCTACTTACGCTTGACTTAGAAGTAGGGGTTTCTTACCAGCCACACCGTTACTTTCTACAAACAAATAGGTTGGCTATTTGCTTTCGCTGCCAGCAGCGGAAATCTAACGGGGTGGTTCAGTAAGCAACACTTTTGCAAGTGGGTGGGAACTCACCGTCTACTACTTCTCACTCATCTAAGCGATCCGTAGATACTTGATCGATTTCGTTTCGCCCAAATATCGGATTTCGCCATGCAGATATTTGGACAATATTCCTTTGCTTCCATGAACGTCCCGATGTTCTTCATAGCCGCAGGAACAGGTATAGTTTCTTGTAGAAGTCTTTTTCCTTCTACCGCAACAAGGACATTGTTGACTTGTGTAGCTTTCATCCACCTGTTTCACGCTTGTTCCATGGGCTTCAAGTTTGTATTCGAGTTGTTTCCGGATCTTGCCGAAGCTCCAATTGGATAACTTTTGCGTGACGGTTTTTCTTTTCTTCTTTTTCGTATGGCGTTGTACACCTTCCACTTGGCCTATAACGACTTCCTTGACGTCGTTTTCCGTACACCACTGCACAAATTGCTTGGTTGTTTTATGAATGACATCCTGGAGTTGACGCTCGCTTTTGCCGAGGATGTAGGTTTTGGCTTTCTTGTACTTTTTCCATTGCCGACTGCCTTTTTGGCATTTGCTCATCCGCTTCTGGATTTCGGCCAGCTTCTTGTTGCGTAACCGATGAATGCTTCTGGCTTTTCTGCCAGTGATCATGATCGACTGGTTTGCGGTGGTCGTTGCCGCGATCGAGTGAATCTCTCCCAAATCCACACCTGCAACCTCGCTGCCCTCGTTGACTTTAGCCACTTCCCCATCCTCATAGCAAAGAGAAACCATCAGTTTTCGGTCATACACCAGTTCGATTTCTTTGATCTCGGCATCAGGCAAGTCAGCCACGACGATCTGAATCGGCTGCTGGCGCTTTCCGTTCTGGATGCCTAAGCTTAATTGGATGGTGTTGCCCTCGATTTTGAACGATTGGTCTACCCATTTCGTGTTGAAATACTGCTTGTTTTTGTAGGGGTATTTGGTCTTCATGCCTTGCCTTTTCGCTTGCCTTGCGCTCTCCCGGGCAAACAAATATTTATGACAAACGGCCTGTACAGACTGGGAGTGAAGGGGGAATCGATTTTTTAAAGCGGCTTGAAGTTTGGTTTGTCCAATCCATTTTCCATCGTGTTGCAGGAAATAGTTCTTGGCGATGGACAGACACTCATTCCAGACTTCGGCTGAAATCCGGTTGCACGCAAACAGTCGGTCCAGATCTGCTTTGGAAGTTCGGAATGCGGTTTTGACACAACGAATCACTCCGCTTTCACCACCTTCCCTGGGTGCTCAATATAGGTTTTCCATACTTCCAGAGGGGCGCCGCCCACGGTAATCAGACAGTAACTTTGCGACCAGAAAAATTCTTTCCACAATTTCTTTTTTACATCGGGGAAATCTTGCTTGATAAGACGAGAGCTGGCACTCTTATAAGCGTTGATACATTTGGATAGTTTCGTGTTGGGATACACCTTGAAAGGCACATGAATAGGATCGCGATCGTGACTCCATTCTCTTCATGCCATATGATCGTTTGCTCCAATGCGTTCAAAAATGCTTTTCACATCCTCTGAGATCTCATCCGTCAGTACTTTTCAACGATATTTGATACAAGGGATGAGATGATAGTTAGGTTCACCACCTCAACAAGAACATATATTCCCATCATACCACACAAATACTCGACTAGAAAGCACGAACCTTATACAATAGACAAGTTCATTTTAGGCTTCGCCTAACCGAGATTCATCCCCTACCTGCAGAGGAAGGGGACTTCTCACGGAAACATGTTAAAAATACAACCAGAGATATAACGATAACAGCAACTTTTCTCACAAATAATGCCCCCTTGATCAGGTATGGAGGCGAAAATTTTCTCGCCCCCGCTTTTATCTATTTTTCTAGCCGAGCAATCTATTTTCCCCCTGTTTCACAATAGCGCTACAAAAAATCTGACAAGGTCATTTCAGAGCATAAAACTATTCTAAACATTCCTGTGTGCGCTAAGATTTCGTTTTTGAAAAAAACAGGAGCGCCTCGTATGATAGGGATGCGACGGGTCAGAAGCCCTAAAAAACCTATCAGGAGGCGCTTACTATGAAGTTTACTCGAACTCAAGTCACAAATCAACGGATTGAACGAATTACCACCAAACATGCCATCGTGGGGATCGACATTGCCAAGGATGTCCACGCCGCCCAGGTGACCGATTTTCGGGGGCGTGTCCTTACACCGCGCCATCTGTCGTTTGTGAACACGCGGGAAGGCTTTGAGAAGCTTCTGCGCTGGATGCGGGACGTACAGGACAAACACCATCTGTCCTCACTCATCATCGGCATGGAGCCCACAGGCCACTATTGGTTCAATCTCGCGAATTGGTTACGGGAGCAAGAGATCACGGTGGTGCTGGTGAACCCGGTGACCGTGCATCGCAATAAAGAAAATCGCGACAATTCCCCGTCCAAGAACGATCCCAAGGATGCCTTGAACATTGCTGACGTGGTTAGCCGAGGCTTTTACACCGACTATACGCCGGAGACGGCTGTGTTCGAACGCCTCAAGACGGTCATGAGGGATCGAGAATTTTGGGTCAAACAGCAGGTGAGCCTGGGAAATCGCATCATCCGCTGGATCGATCTGAAGTTTCCGGAATTCCGTTCGGTCTTCCCCGACCGGACCGTTTTGCGTTCTCTGGCGTCACTCCATGCCTTTCCGTTGCCGGTCGACCTGCAGGGTCTTCGCGCCGATGAGGTGATCGAAGCTTGGCGTGAGCAGGGAATGAAACGTGCAGGTGGAGTGAGTGGAAAAGAGAAAGCTGCCCGGCTTCTTCTGGCGGCTGCACACAGTATCGGCGATACGCAGGCGCCTGAAGAAACACGGCGTGATCTGCAGCGTCTGCTGGGTGCGTATGAATATGTCGTCAAGTTGCTTGATGAGATGCAGCAGGAAATCGAAGAGTTGCTAGGCCGTATTTCGATGGCTGAGCAACTGCGAAGCATCCAAGGGCTGGGCACCATTACCCTTGCGGCTTTGCTGGCCTGCGCCGGGGATTTGCGCAACTATGCCCATGGGCGCCAACTGCTGCGTCGGGCCGGTCTGAATCTAGCGGAACGTACTTCGGGCAAGTTCAAAGGACAGATCAAGCTCTCCAAGCGCGGCGACAGCATGCTTCGCAAGTATCTTTATCTGGGCATGCTGGCCTTGGTTAACCAACATCCAGACTTTAAGCGATGGCATGAGCACAACCAGAAGAAAGGGATAAAGAAAATGGCTTCGATCACCAAGTTAATCGGCAAACTCGCTCGCATCCTCATTGGCATGGTCCAGAAGGGCGAACCGTATCGCTCCGAGATCGCGGTCCTCCGGGTCGCCTAACCCAAGTCCATTGACGTAACCGAGCCTGTCTGATATCCGTCGTCATACGAAGATTGACTCGTTCGCAGGATTTGAACAAAGAAAGCACAGAGAACCGAGTTTGGCAACCGCAAGGGCAAATGACCCATCTTCTAAACGCAATCGGTCTCCACGCCTTGGACAGGTACAACGAAGGAATGTAAGGGCGAAGATCCGTAGAGACATGGGAGGGTGAACCTCCAAGGGCCGAGTGGAGGATGCAGAAAACCATTTTATGGGAGAGGTGCGCAGATGCACGACTTCTATTCCTGTACACCCTTTTGCAAGAAACAACGGCTTTTTGTCCGGGTCTTCCCCCATCTCTTCGCTTTTCAAGGCAGTAAAATCCTGCGAATGAGTGAGCATTCGTGAGAAAACACCTTAAATACGAGGGACGGTTGCCACAGCCGCTATTGGTTCCAAAAACGTTGATTTCAAATTCTAGCGGTTGCCATGTCGCTTATTTCACCTGACCGGGGCATTTTCGCCTGAATTATGACAAATAATGCCGATCACGGCCGTTAGAATTTGAAAAGATCTTATTTTCGTAAAATAGCAGCTGCTACACCCGTTAGATTTCTGGCGGACGCATGGTCGGCTCGAAAACTTGAGCTTTCGTAGAAATCTTAAAGTATCCGGGCTACAAGTTGTCTTAAAATTCAGAAAGTATAAATTTCCTGACATAATCCTCCTGAAATCGCAAGAAAAACTTCCGCTAAGCGCGCTTTATCTTCTGTGAATGTACGTCGATAGACGTTTTTCTCACGGAAGAGTTGATGCAACGATGGCGCTGTTTCAAAAGCCCTTTTATCGCTATGCCTCTCCATATTTGAATTTTTACGCACAAATAACGCACATCATCCGGTACAAAGCTCATACAATAGCATACATAAGCAGCATACATCGCATTCACCGCCGCACCCTGGACAAACACACCGGAAAATGGTGATTTTCAGACTTCAAGGGGGTATGTTGTATGAAATTAATCTTATGTCTTGCTTTGCTGTTTCTCATTCTCTGTGTGCTGAGCGCGTGCAGTCCGTCTTACTCACCGGGCGATTCCTCGTCAAACGAAAAAAAGATAACGCTTACATTGTGGTATTGGAACCGCTCTATCGATGATAACCTGATTGCCGAGGCCGAAAAACAGTTTCCCAACATCCAAATCAATGCGCAGAAGATCGGCGGAGACTTCAAAGCCAAGCTGAAAACCACTCTTGCCGCCCGTACGGGTGAGCCGGATATCGTGGCGCTGAACGACTGGATGCCGGAGCTGTTTACAAGCGCGGACCGCTTCTATGACCTGTATGAGCTCGGTGCCGCCGACGTGAAGGATCAATATCTGGAGTGGAAATGGCAGCAGGGCGTCACGCCTGAAGGCAAAATGATCGCTTTCCCGATGGATACCGGACCGACGGCCCTGTTTTACCGCAAGGACTTGTTCGAGCAGGCCGGCCTGCCCGGTGACCCGGAAGAGGTCAACGCCTCCATCCGCACCTGGGACGATTATATGGCCGCTGGTGAGCAGCTGCAGCAGAAGCTGGGAAGCGGAGTATCTCTGACCGACAATATTGGAAACGTTTACAACCAAGTGCTGGCACAAGCCTCTGAGCTGTACTTCAAGCCTGACGGCACCTTTATCGGCGATCAATCGGAAGCCGTGCAACGCGGCTGGCAGACGGCCGTCAACTTTCACCAGCATAAGCTGCTGGCCAACGCCGACGGCTGGACGCCGGAATGGAATGCCGCCATGAACAACGGCAAGATCGCCTCCTTTGTCGGTGCCGTCTGGATGAAGCAGGTGCTCATGGAAGCCGCCCCGGACACCGCGGGCAAATGGCGGGTAGCGCGTGCTCCGGGAGCCGACGGCAACCAGGGCGGTTCCTTCCTCTCGATTCTCAAATCCAGCAAGCATCCCAAAGAAGCCTTCCAGGTGCTGACCTGGCTGCAAAATCCGGAAAATCAGCTGCGAGCCTATCAAAGCATCGCTCTTTTCCCGTCCACTCCGGGTGTGTTCGAGGACCCGGCATTGGCTAAACCTGAGCCTTTCTTCGGGAACCAGGCTACTGGTGTCGTGTTCGCCGAATCGGCGCGCAACGTCAAAGCCGTCTTCTTCGGCGAGCGCCATCCCGTCATCCACGGCATTGTCACCCGCCGCCTCGCTAATATCGCCAAACAGAATGCCGACCCGCAGACAGTGTGGACCGAGACGCTGCACCGCATTGAGCGTGAGCTCCAGCGCTAGGGCGCCAGGACCAGAAGAGCGAAATCTTTGTGAAAAGGGTGATCAACATGCTGAGAGAAATATGGAAGCACCGGGCCTTGTATGCCGCTATTTCGCCTTTTTATATCGTGTTTGCGGTTTTCGGCCTCTTTCCTGTCGCCTTCTCCCTCTATCTGGCGTTCCATAAGTGGGACGGCATTGGAGAAATGACTTATAACGGCTGGGGCAATTTTCGCTATATGGTGACTGATAACGAATTCTGGCAGGCTGTCGGCAATACGCTGCTGATCTGGGTGTACTCCACCATTCCCATGCTCTTCTTCGCCCTGGTCATTGCGTTTCTGCTGCATGCCCCTTTCGTAAAACTGCGAACCTTGTGGCGTGTCGGCTTCTTTCTGCCCAATGTCACCTCCATTGTCGCTGTAGCCATCATTTTCGGTGCCCTGTTCGCCAATAATTTCGGTTTTCTCAACTTCATCATGCAGCAGTTGGGGCTGCCGATGGTTCAATGGCTGAATGTCCCGTGGGGAATTCAGATCGCCGTATCCTCCATGGTCATCTGGAGATGGACCGGCTATAACGCGATCATTTACCTGGCGGGCTTGCAGAGCATTCCGCATGTGCTGTATGAAGCAGCTAAAATCGACGGCGCCACCGGTGTGCAAGCTTTTTTCCGCGTTACCATTCCCATGCTGCGCCCTGTCATTCTGTTCACGGTCATTACGTCTACAATCGGTGGAATGCAGCTGTTCACCGAACCGCAGGTGCTGGTGGGTAATGACGGTGGGGCAGGCGCCAGTGGCATGACGATTGTGCTGTATTTATACAGGGAATCGTTCGTCAACAACTACTTCGGTTACGGAGCGGCGGTCGGCTGGGGCATGTTCCTGATCATCGCGCTGTTCTCCATTCTGAACTGGAAGCTTGTGCAGGGGAAAAAATGACACAAAAAGGAGGTCCTGCGGCATGATGCAGGCAAAAACAAGGACCGTTCTGTTATATGCCGGACTGCTGGCCGGTATGATCATCTCCATGTTCCCTTTTTACTGGCTTATGGTTATGTCCACACGCACCACTTCGGACATTTACCGCTTCCCTCCACAGCTTTGGTTCGGGGGCCAGTTCTGGGACAACATTTCACGGGTTATGCAACAGATCGACTTTGCGGGGGCTTTTTTCAACACACTGTTTGTAGCCGGATCGGTAACCCTGCTGGTGCTGTTTTTTGATTCCCTGGCCGGATTTGCCTTCGCAAAATTTGATTTCCCGGGAAAAAAAGCTTTATTTATTGTCCTGCTGGCCACCATGATGGTGCCCTCTCAGCTGTCCCTGGTCCCCTCCTTTGTCATGATGGCCACCTTCGGCTGGGTCGGCACGTTCAAGGCCTTGATCATCCCCGGCATGGTTAATGCTTTCGGCATCTTCTGGATTCGCCAGTATGCGGAAGAGTCTATCCCGAGCGAGCTGCTGGACGCGGGCCGCATGGACGGGTGCGGCTTCTTCCGGCTGTACTGGAACGTCGCTCTGCCCATTCTCCGTCCGGCTTTCGCTTTTCTCGGCGCCTTCACATTCATCGGGGCCTGGAATGATTATTTATGGCCGTTGATCGTGCTGACGGACGAACGCAAGTTCACACTGCAAATCGCCCTTTCCCAGTTGAACGGAATTTACAATACGGATTACGCCATGGTCATTTCAGGGACTCTGCTGGCCGTGCTGCCCCTGATTATTCTGTTCCTGTTCATCAGCCGCCAATTCATTTCGGACATTGCCGCAGGTGCCGTCAAAGATTAAGAGGTCATTTTCCAGACCAAACAGTCTATATTTTTCTTGACTATTTGGTCTGGAATGGTTACGATGGTGTCAGGAAGCTTCCAAACCAAAAAAATTATCCGAGGTGAATGAAGATGACTAATGCACAGAAAATTTTCCATGAGTTCGCCGAGTCTATCCTGACCCATGACGTCGCCCGCTTTGCCGAACTGTTCGACGATCAGGCCGTGCTCGAATACCCTTTCGCTCCTGCAGGTTATCCCCAAAGTTTGGACGGAAAAGAAACAATCCGGGAGTATATGGAGAAATTCCCCGAGCTGATCCGGATCAGCCGGTTCAGCGAACCCGAGATTCATGAGGATGCAAATTCCAACGTGATTGTGTTCGAGTTCACCTGTGAAGCGACCGTGCCCGCCACCGGAAAGCCTTATAACCAGACCTATATATCCGTCATTCATTTGAAAAACGGCAAAATTGCACGCTACAAGGATTACTGGAACCCGCTTGTTGTGCTCGACTCTGTCGGCGAAAGCAATCCGCTTGTAAAATAAAACAAAGGAGCACACGCGAATATGACTGCTCAGCAGGATAAAATATTGGTGCTCGGCGCTACAGGCAAGACTGGCAGCCGTATTGCCGCCAGACTGAACCAGCTCGGTTACACGGTTCGGACCGCCGGTCGCCGCCCGGGAGCACACGGCACCGAGCACGTACATTTCGATTGGAATGACTATACTACTTACGATAATACCTATAACAACGTGAAATCGATATATTTAATTGGCCCGATTTCGGACATGCATCCGGAAGAGGTTATGATTCCTTTTGTGGAAAAAGCCATTCAAGCCGGGGTAAAGAGGTTCGTGATGCTCAGCAGCGCCTCCGTACCCGAAGGGGGACCCGTATTTGGCAGCACGCACGAGGCTTTGCGGCAATTGGCGCCTGAATGGGCCGTGCTGCAGCCCTCCTACTTCATGCAAAATTTTACGGAGGGACCGCATGCCGCCACCATTCGGAACGATGGAACCATGGTTACCGCGACCGGGGATGGACGGGTAGCTTTTGTCGATGCGGATGATATTGCTGAGGTGGGTGTCCGCGCGTTGATTGATGAGCAGCCGCATAACCGGGCCCATGTCATTACAGGTCCCGAAGCGCTCAGCTATGCGGATGTCGCCCGGATTATTGGGGGCGCAGCCGGTATTAGCGTCCGGCACAAGCCGATCAGCGTAGATGAACTGAGCACCGGATTTACCAAGGCGGGAATCCCCGCGGATTATGCAGCCTTCCTCGCAGGCCTCGATGAAGGAATTCGCCGGGGCGGCGTGGAGGATCAGGTGACGGATACGGTGAAACGGGTTACGGGAAGACGGCCGAAGTCATTGGCCGACTTTGTCGCCAAACATACGGCTGTCTGGACACCAGCTGGCGAGCATCCGGCATCTTCGCTGTAAACCGGGCCATGTCCACACAATTGGCAGATTCGCATGGCCGGTCTGCTTCCGCCACACGGAATGGGGGATCACCATACAGATGGCCCTTATCCCGTGTGGCCCTTCTTTTTCTTCACACTCCCCACGATCCACAGCAGCAAAGGCAAAGCCACCATGTGCACAGGCAGCACATATTGAACCCATACCTTTCTCAGCAATACTTCCGGTGAAGGACTCAGGTTGATTAAGCTCATGCATATTGTAAAAACGGCGGCTGCCACAAACCATACGATGCCGCGCCAGTTTTTCTGCTTCCCGATCCACTGTGCGGTGCCATAGCTGGCAATAAATACATATATCGACAGTTTGATAAACACGCTGAATAACCAGACAGCCACAACCAAAAAATCCACATGTTGAATAAATTCCATCAGATATACGAGCTTGACCATATCAAAGAAAGGAAAATAAATCGCGGAAGCAACTGCCGGCTCAAATGTCATGACCACCCACATCGAGCCCAGCAGCAAGATAACTGCGGAAACCAGCACCCCATTCAGCACATTTCTTCTCGTAGCCGGACCAGGCTGATCTATAAAAGGAAACAGCATCATTATCATCACCACCTCGCCCAGCAGCGAGGCAGGTGTCAAAGCACCCTCTGCGATCGCAAGCAGCCCCGAATCGGCGTACACCGGAGCGAGGGAATGAATGTCCAAATTATGCATCGTCAGCACAAAGGTCAAGCCGAGGATAACAAGCAGTATCGGCCCCCACAACTCGCTGCAGCGACCAATCGCCTCTATTCCCCCTTTTCGGAGAGCATAAACGATCACTCCAATCATACCAAGCAAAATGACGTAGGATGGCGTGCGGGGAAGCATGCTCACGCTGATAAAGTTGTATACATTACGCAACATCGCACTGATGACCCAGTACCACTGAAGCAGGAAGATCAGCCCGACCAGCTTGCCCGGCCATTTCCCCAAAATGGTCATGCTGAATTCAACTAACGTTTGTTTGGGGTATAAAAGGCTTGCCTGGGCAGCAATATACGCTGCCACCAGCCCGAATAGGCCGGCAACAAGAAAGGACATCCAGGCATCCTGCCTCGCCTCGCTGATCGCGGGTCTGATTGACAGCAGCAAAGTCATGCCAATTTCGAGAATCAGCACCATCCACCAGAGCTGTCGATTGCTGATTTGCATCAGGATTCCCCTCCATCTTCGAAAGCAGGCTTCGGGATCAGCGCAGGGCCTGCCACGCCGGTTGAAATAATGGACATATCAACCTGCACGGTAACCTGAACGCGCTTAAACTCCTCATCCCATACAGGCTTGATTTTCTTCCACTGGTAAGGGTGTTGATGATGAATGGAACGGCCTAGGCCAAATATATCAGCCTTCATCTTTTTTTGCGTCTCTTCAATAACCTTTTCTACCTGCTCCTGAACCTGGCGATTAAATGCCTGCTCCACTTTTCTGGCGTTTTCCGGCTTCCCCACATCAAGACTGGTGTTATTCTCATAAACGGCCGCTTGGGCCTTCAGCTTGATATGAAAGCGAATGGGATCTGAGCGGAGATCCGGCGTAATTTGACTTTTTAATCGTTCTGCCCGAACAACGACGTTTTGGTGATTTTCCATCGGGACGAAAAAAAACCTGCCGCTCAACCCCTGGATCGTCCACAACCTCACCCAGTATTCCTGATAGCTCAGATATCCCCGGAGCTTCAAATCCCTGCCGAATATCGCCGATCCCTCCAGCTGCAGAACCTCTCTGGGGGAATTGGGCTTCTTTGGATTGCCGTTTGGCGGCATGATAGGCTGGACGATTCTGACAGAGGGCATGACCGGCATGCCTTCTCCATTCAGCATGGTGAAAAAGTCTAACAAGGACCTTGCTTCCGGCACACCCAATTTTTCCTGAACCTTCTGTATGGCCACCGCCGGATTCCGCTCCAGCTTATAGGTCAAGCTCATTGCTCTTTGGGCGGAGTCTCCCTTGACTATAAAAATATTGGCACGCAACCGCGACATCGGATTGCGGGTATACTCATCCAGCACCTCTGATAGACCGTGCCTGGCCAGTTCCTCACCTATAAAAATATTGCGCCGGTGACCCGGAAAGAGGACACGCGACAGCTTTTTCTGAATGTTCTGCGAGGCATCCAGAATCGAATTTCCGTAGGCGCTTTCGATCAGAAAGCTGTTCTGCCCCCCGGATGTGCCGCCGGCTTTGTCACCGCCGGGGATGACAACGTTGGCTGTAGCCAGATATTTGCCATCCTTGGTGAGGTCCATCCCCCATCCCAGTATAATGGCACGGTCATTCAGCTCCATCCGGTCCCAACAGCCTGTCGTTACCACACAACAGATCAGAAGCACTGCAACCAACGCGAGCCTGGCTAGCGATTTCCTCACTGGCTCTCCCCGCCTTTATAACGGGCACGGATCCACACGTCTTTAAACCGTGACTTGATGGCCGGTGCCACCGGAGCCATATAAGGAACGCCGAACGGCTTTAAAGTGACCATGTGCACGCTTAGCGCAATCAAAAACAGCACAATCCCATAAAAACCGATGAAGCCTGCAACAATGAGCAGGGGAAACTTCAGCATTCTGTACGCTGTGCCCATATCATACCGGGGAAACACGAAGGAGGCGATGCCCGTGGCAGCCACAATGATGACCATAGGCGCCGATATAATGCCCGCTTCCACCGCGGCCTGTCCGATCACCAGCGCACCGACAATGCTGACCGTCGGTCCGACCTGCTGCGGCAGGCGAATGCCCGCCTCCCGTAGTCCCTCAAAGACAAGCTCCATGAATAATGCCTCAATGAACGCGGGAAAGGGCACACCCTCCCGGGACGACAGAATGCTGACTAGCAGAGAGGTGGGGACCACCTGTGGATGAAAAGTCGTTAATGCCACATAAAGGGAAGGAAGCAGCAGAGACATATGCACAAAAGCATAGCGAATCCAGCGCACAAAGGTCATATAAAAGAACCGTTCATGATAATCCTCTGCCGATTGCAGACCCGCCCAATAGGACATCGGCACAATCAGGACAAACGGAGACTGGTCCATCATAATGGCCACTTTCCCTTCCAGCAGACTGGAAGCCGCCACGTCCGGACGTTCCGTATTCTGAACCTGAGGGAACGGAGAATAAGGATCGTCTTCGAGCTGTTCCTCGATTTTCGCTGAACCATCAATGCCTTCTGTATGAATCTTCTGAAGTCGCCGCCGAACCTCCTGCACCAAACCGGCGTCAGCCGATCCTTCGATATAAGCGATGATCAATCGCGTACCGGTCAGCTTCCCAAGGACCAGGGATTCCATTTTCAGGCGGCTGCTGCGGATTCGCCTGCGCAGCAGCGTCGTGTTCGTGCTCAGCATTTCCGTGAAGGAGTCCCGCGGGCCGCGCACCACCCTTTCTGAAGTGGGCTCCTCAATCCCCCTTTGCTCCATTTTGATAAAATTCACGAGTAAGGCTTGCTGTTCCCCTTCAAACAGAACCCCGATCTCACCGCCCAGTATACCGTCCTCCAAGGACTGATAATCCGAAACCCTTTTGATCTGCGAAGCGGCAATCAGACGCTTTTCCAGAATAGCGGGCAGAATGCCCTCCTCCGGGGCATCATCATGCAGGCCTTCCGTCAAAAGGGGCTCCAGCAGCATCTGATTCAGCATATGCATGTCACTCATGCCTTCGATATAAACAAGACAAATCCGATTTTGTCCATGAATACTGATCTGGCGATAAATAATATCCGAACAGCGCTCGAAGCTCTGCTGCAGCGTTTCGATATTGTCCGACAGCCCTTTTTTCAGCACGGTTGCGATTTCAGGATCAGACAAAGGCTGGATCTTGTACTTTATTTCTCCCTGCTTGCCCCGCTTGCCGAACCATGGGTCCCAGAACATGGATGTCCCTCCTTTGGACTAGATATACTGTCCCAAGAGCGGGAAATTATGCACATTTTCTCTGTGCCTCTACCTTACCCGCCCTTCCCCAAAGTCGTGAACGGAGAAAAAAAGCGGCCAGTCCCAGCAGGGCCACCGTTAAGCCTATCCAGAAAAAGGCCGTGCCGACCCCGGCTTCCCGTATCCACAGACCGCCGATCAGCGGTGCAGTGACCATAATGACTCCCATCACCGTGTTCTGGATGCCGAACACCCGCCCCACCATCGCTGCGGGCGTACCTGTCTGCAGGGTATACGTCTGCGTAATCATGCTCATCCCATTCCCGATCCCGATCATCACCCCGACAGACAATAAAAGTGGCAGCCCGACGCCTGGTTTCATCAAGCCCAGCGCGGCAATGCCGCTCCCGATCAGCAGTGCCCCGCCCCCAAGGCCCCAGCCGGGGGACACGTGTGCGAGACGTTTCATCCCAAGCATGCTGCCTGCGCCACCGGCGCCAATGGCGGCAATCAGCCAGCCTGTCAGCGATTCATCCCCTGGCGCGAGAAAGCGCAATAGTACAGAAAACTGGTAATCGATCATCAGAATAGCAGTCATACCGATGAAAACAAACAGCAGCGTGGCGAGCAGCAGCCGGCTGCCCAGCAGGAACATCCATCCTTCGCGCCATTCAGCCAGAAAATGCTTCCTCACCGCCTCCTGCCTGCCATCGCCCATACCCGCGGCTCCGCCGATCCGGCGCAAGGGCAAGAGCAGCGCACAGGAAGACAGACGCATAAGGGCATTGATCACGATGCAGGCCTGCGGGGACACAAGCGCGAGCGTCGCCGCCCCCAGCAGCGGTCCCGCCACCTTCGCGCTCTGGTTCACCAGGCCGTTCCAGGCCGAAGCCTGTAAAAGCTCCTCCTCCGCCACCACTCTGCGAGTCAAGCCCTGCTGGGCAGGCAGCTGAAAAATACCTGCTGCGGCCCGTACAGCAAGCAGAGGCAGCAGCCATGCAATGTTGGGCACGAACAAAATCAATAGGGTCAGCAGCGCAGCGGCCAGATCACAGACCATCATCAAGCGCGCCTGACGGACACGGTCGGCGAGCGCCCCGGCGAATGATCCGAACACGAGCCCCGGCAGCGCCATCACAACCGGGATCAGGGCGACCAGCAGCGGATCGGCTCCCCACCTGTATGCAACCAGTACCTGAATGGCAATCGCATCAAACCAGTCGCCAAACGAAGCGGCCGCGTGAGCGGCAAACATAAGGCGAAAAGGGCGGCTGCTCCAAACCCCTTCTTTCCAGATACGGGACTTCTGTTTTACCTTTACTTCCGTTTTCATAAATATTGCTCATCTCCTGTATCCTTCTGATAGAGATGATGCTAACGGAAGATTGTCAGAGGAATATCAGACGGTATCCAGAGCATGCTCCAGCCAGGACGCCAGCTTAGGGCGCAGGACGGAAAGCCGGTTTTCCCGGTCCAGCCGCTCATAGATCCGTTTATATTTATGTTCGAGCCGTTCGTGTGGGCAGTGCATCTCCAAATACCTGATGATTTGGCATACCGCTTTGATCTTCATGAGCTCCTGCCCCGCTGTGTGCAAAATATCAATGCCCTCATCCATCAGCTTTTCCGCCTCTTCGGCATTGCCTTCACGAAGCTGCCATAGCCCTTTGAAAATCGTATAACGCCCCCGCTCTCGCAGGTAGGGCATCTCTTCCAGCATCGCTTCAACCTGCTCGAATTGTTCGTGGATTTTGTTGATCTGCCCGGCGGACAAATACAAATAGGCTTCCATTATAGCGACAGGAAGCACAAACCCGTCCAATCCTTCTCGTTCTACAATTTCATGCGTTTCAGGCAGCAGCCTGGCTGCCCGCTCCGGCTCTCCGTTCTCAATATGCGCTTCCAAAATACTCAGGAGGCGCAGCTCCCTGGCATGCGGTGGAGGAAGAGCGCCTGTCGCGAGCGCCCGCTCACACTGCTGCACTGTATAAGCCGTGACCGGTCCTGTTGCCCAATAAAGGAGCAGGCACCAGAACAGAATCTCCGCAGCAGGAATATCTTCCTCCTCCAGAAACCACGCAATATCCGCCTGCACGAACCGGGCATATATCCGATACCAGGAATTCAGCTCAAAGCCGAGCTGTTCCTCCTGTGCAGCCAGCGCCAGGAGCGAGGTCCCCTGCCCCAACAGATGGTATCTTCGCAGCAGTGTATGTACCGCCTCATGCATTTGCGGATCGTTCAAGGAAGGCTGCAGCCTCTTCTCCAACTGTTCCAGAACCAGCTTGTAGCCCAGCCCTCGGACTGTGTGGATGGATAACCCGCTCCAGCGGCGCAGCTTCTTGCGCAGCCTGTACACATGATCGTCCACCGTCCGCTCCACGGGATACTCCAAGGGCCATACATGATCCAACAGCTGCTCCCTGGTGAACACCTGATTGCGGTGATCATACAAAAAACGCAGCAGCGCGAATTCCTTGGCCAGCAGCGTTTCACTTTCCACACCGTATGTTACTTTGAAGCCATCCTCTTCAAATTTTAACCCGCTCATTCCCGTTCCTCCGCTCTATCCCGCATAAGCAGAGCATATCATATTCCACTCCTTATGGTCATGAGAGATGAAAAGGTATAAAAACAGGCATACAGCTTATGCCGTGTGCCTGATTCAGTCTCTGCCGTCTACCTTGGTTCAGCCGCTATGTAACGGCGGATGCTTAGACATTTAAATTTATTATATTTTAAATTCGTTGTTATCTGACGAGCCAGCCACCATCGACCGCTAGGACATGACCGTTCATATAGTCAGAAGCGCGGCTGCACAGGAACACCATAACCCCCATCAGGTCGAAAGGCTGACCCCAGCGTCCTGCAGGAATACGGGAGAGAATCTCCTGATTGCGCGCTTCATTCGCGCGGATCGGCGCCGTGTTGGCTGTCTCGATATAGCCGGGCGCGATGGCGTTGATTTGCACATTGTGGACAGCCAGCTCATTGGCGAACGCTTTCGTTATCCCGGCAACAGCATGCTTGCTGGCTGTGTATGGCGGCACGAACTTTCCGCCCTGAAAGGCGAGCATGGAGGCCACGTTGACGATCTTGCCGCTCTTTTGCTCCACCATGATTTTGGCGACTTCCTGGCTTAGGAAGTATACCGAGTTCAAATTGATTTCCATGACGGCATCCCAGTCTTCCTCTTTATATTCGAGCAAAGGTGCCCTGCGGATTGTCCCCGCGTTGTTAACAAGAATGTCGATTTTGCCGTACGCATCCATACAGGCTTTGACTGCACCTGTGCGGGCCTCCTTATCGGTCAGATCAGCCTGGTGGAATACGGCCTTGGAGCCTTCCTTTTCGATTAATGCACGGGTTTCCTCCCAGTCCTGGTCATACGTAACGACGAACAGGTCAGCCCCCGCCTTGGCGAGCGCTACCGCATAGCCTTGTCCAAGGCCGGTATTGCCTCCGGTGACGATGGCCGTTTTCCCCTTCAAGCTGAAAAAATCCAGCGAAAAAACATCCAATCCCATAAATAAGCCCTCCATTTATCTTTAAATTAAAATAATTGATTAACATTTTGCCTGCATCCGACCAGAGATGGCGCCGGTACAGGCAAAATATTGAATCCGTTTCTTCCGTTCCTCAGTTATTTCTGTGCTCCGATCACCTGCGCCGCCTTGGCCACATACTGGGCAGCGGTTTCCGTGATCAGATCATAACGGTTGTCGCGGGCTGGAGCGGTCAGGTTGCCTCCGATTCCCACGGCAATACAGCCGTTACGCAGCCATTTTTCGATGTTGTCCAAATCCACGCCGCCTGTCGGCATGATCTGTACATGAGGCAGCGGCCCTTTGACAGCCTTGACAAAATCAGGACCGAGCGCGCTGCCCGGGAACAGCTTCAGGACATCCACACCGAGCTTCAGCGCTTCCTTCATTTCCGTGATCGTCATGCAGCCGGGCATATAAGGAATGCTGTACAGATTGCACATTTTCGCCGTCTCTTCGTCAAATGCGGGACTCACCACAAACTCGGCCCCGGCCATGATGGATATACGCGCTGTATGCGCATCGAGCACGGTACCGGCACCGATTACTGCTTTATCCGAATACGCCGCCTTCAGCTTCTTGATGACCTGATCCGCTTCCGGTGTAGTAAAGGTAAGCTCGATATTGGTGAGGCCTCCTTCGATACACGCTTCCGACATTTTAAAGGCCGATTCAGGATCATCGGCACGGATGACCGCTACGACTCCCAGTGACTTGATGTTTTGCAGCACCTTCATTTTGATCATATAAGCTTTCTCCTTTCAGGGGTTAGCGGAGTTCATCCATGGCTACCGCATCCATATCCTTGTAAGTATAGTTCTCGCCGGCCATAGCCCAGATAAACGTATAATTGCTTGTGGCCGCTCCACAGTGAATGGACCAGGGCGGGGATATGACGGCCTCTTCGTTCTTCATCACGATATGGCGTGTCTCCGTCGGCTCACCCATCATGTGGAACATTCTTGCGTTCTCATCCAGCTCAAAGTAGAAATAGACTTCCATCCGGCGGTCATGCGTATGAGTAGGCATCGAATTCCATACGCTTCCCGTGTTCAGGGAGGTCATACCCATGACGAGCTGGCAGCTTTGAATACCGTCCTCATGGATGTATCTGCGCAGCACACGGCTGTTGGCTGTTTCCGAAGAGCCGAGCTCCTCGGCCGGGACGGTCGCAAACTCCTGCTTTTGCGTAGGATAGGTTTTGTGGGCAGGGGCTGATGCAATATAAAATTTGGCGGGCTGGTCCTTGGCATCACTTTCAAAAACAAGCTCCTTGCTGCCAAGTCCGACATACAGACAGTCCTTCGGCTGCAGCTTATAGACCTCTCCGTCCACGCGGACTAACCCACTGCCGCCGACATTGAAGATGCCCATTTCACGGCGCTGCAGGAAATAGTCAGCCTTGATTTCATCATACCCCTTCAATTCAACCGGACCGTTGACCGGATAAATTCCCCCGATCATCATGCGGTCCTCCAGGGTATAACACAGCTTTACTTCATCTGGAACAAACAGATCCTGAACCAAAAACTGGCTGCGCAGCTGCTCTGTCGTAAATGTCTTGGCATGCTCCGGATGGATGGCATAACGCTTATCCATAACCAAACCCTCCATTTAGGTAAAATTTTATTTTACATTTACTAATCAATACCCCTTACACCGCAAAATACTAAATAGTATTATAGGTCCTGTCAATGCAATAATGCATGTTTTAACGTAAAAATTATTTTTTGAAGCGGTTTCGTGACAAAAAATAGAATAAGTGCAGGAAGGATATTCATGATTTCCAGCAGCCATACATTTCATTATTGTTAAAAACCGGTTTATGTGTTACGTTCAATTTAATCAGTACACCTGTGCATATTTTTATCATGATAGATATGGAATGAGGAGGCTTTTTAGATATGACTAAACAGCTGGATGTCGTAACCTTTGGCGAGCCGATGGCAATGTTTTATGCGAATGAAACGGGTCCTTTGCATGAAGTAACTTCGTTCTCGAAGGCGCTTGCGGGCGCGGAAACCAACGTGGCCACCGGCCTGTCCCGCCTGGGGTTGAGCGCAGGCCTTGTAACCCGGCTCGGCCAGGATACGTTCGGCAGGTTTATAGAGCAAGCATTGCAGAAGGAGAACATCGATACCAAATCGGTTTACTTCACCAATGAAGCTCCTACCGGGATGCTGGTTAAATCCAAGGTGGAAGAGGGGGACCCGGAGGTAGAGTATTTCCGCAAAAATTCCGCCGCTTCGCAGCTTGGTCTGGAGCATTTTGACGAAGGCTATTTCGCCTCCGCGCGGCATCTGCATCTAACCGGCATTTCGCCTGCGCTGTCCGCATCCTGCCGCGAGTTTGCCCTGCATGCCATGAAGTTCATGAGGGATAAGGGCAAAACGATCTCTTTCGATCCGAACCTTCGGCCCAAGCTGTGGCCTGATACACAGACGATGGCCAATACGATCAATGAGCTGTCCGCCTACTGTGATTGGTTCCTGCCTGGCATCGGGGAGGGCAAAATACTAACCGGGTTTACTAAACCTGAAGATATCGCGGCTTTTTATATGGAACGTGGCGTCAAGGTTGTTGTGATCAAAATGGGGGCAGAGGGCGCTTATTATAAAACAGCGGATGAGGAAGGCATGGTGAAGGGCTTTAAGGTGCAGCAGGTAGTAGACACCGTCGGTGCCGGTGACGGCTTTGCCGTCGGGGTCATCAGCGGACTGCTGGACGGATTAAGCCTCGCAGAGGCCGTACGGCGCGGGAATGCGATCGGGGCGCTGGCCGTCATGTCGCCGGGCGATTCGGACGGCTTGCCGACGCGCGAGCAACTGACGGCTTTTATGGAGCAGGGTGCTTGATTACGGCGTCAAATGAAGAGGGTGTCCCAAAAGTCATCATAGATGACTAAGGGACGACCCTCTCTTACATTTCGTCAAACAAAAAGAAACCA